>JAUVOZ010000186.1 GCA_030598885.1 Anaerolineae bacterium
AGCATCTTTCGACTCGCGCTCACAAGCCAGGAGAGTTACCAACGACTACCATGGGGTATGTGTAGTGACGTACTCTGACATCTATTTGCAGCAACGTATCCTTGGCCTAGCTAGGACTTACATACACTCGTCAGCTTCTCAATCAATGATGATTAAATAATAATGACCAGCAATTTTTTTATGCTGGCCTTTTGTGTGGGCGGTATTGGACTCGAACCAACGACCTCTGCGATGTCAACGCAGCGCTCTAACCAACTGAGCTAACCGCCCCAGTCAATCGCATTATACTGGCGCACTTTCGAAACCGCAATAGCTGTACGAATTGTTGCTCAATTTTGCTCGCCAGAAAGAAAAGCCCCTGACATGCTGGTCCACTTTTTAAGTCGGTCGATTGATGGACAGCGAGCAATCTCTCAACGGATCCACCACTAATCAACCCAGATCCACAACTCGAAGCAAGTAACCTGAGATTATCTCACCAAGCCTGTCGCCGACGGAATCGCTGCCCACCAGTAACCCGCACCCGAATGGCCGCCTCACCTACAACAGGACATTTGTACTCACATATACCACAACCAATGCACCGCTCAATCACCACCTCCGGGCGCTTTATAGTGGTCAGGTTGCCAGTTGCATCAAATACCTCGACTGTCTCCAACTCAATCGCCTTCTCCGGCAATGGGCACATCTCCTCGCAGACGATGCATTCCTCCTCCTCAGCCCATGCGATGCAGCGATCCCTGTCGATGCACGCATGGCCTATCACCCGAATCCTCTTCTCCTCAAGGCTCAGTAGTGGGATCGCCCCTACCGGGCAACTCTGTCCACATGAATTGCATGAATAATCGCAATACCCCAACCTGGGTAGCAAAACCGGCGTCCACAAGCCGTCGATTCCAGCCTCAGTTAAAGAAGGTTGTAAGCCGCCAGTCGGGCAGACTCGATTGCATTGGCCGCACCGAATGCACGAAGATAGCAGGTCATCCTCACTCACCCCAGGTGGACGGATTAGATGTGGGTTATCCTGCCCGGCCACCAAACCGCTGCGCAACAAACCGACACCGGCGATGGCCACACCGAATGTTAAGATGGCCTGCCGACGATCGGGATCATAAGATTGCAATTCTGTGAAACCGAGTCGCGCAGGGAAGAATATCGCACCACCCGGGCAGTCATCCAGGCATTCCAAGCACATCGTGCACTCACCCGGATCGCTGGAATACCCTTGATCAGGTTGGATAGTCCCTGTCGGGCAAGAGCGTGTGCAAATCACACAACCCTTACATTCTGAACCGACCTGGCGATGGATGATGGCTGCTTTGCTGAGCAACCCCAGTAGTCCCCCCAGCGGACACAAATAGCGGCACCAGAACCGTTCAGCAAATAGGTTCAGCAGCACTATTGCGATAAAAATTGCACCGAATAATACCTGTCCGCGAAAGTCGATCGGCAACTGTGGCAACAATGCTGGTCTGACGAGACGATCAAAGGTTGACACACTGTCTCGCAATGCCGGGATGCGGTACAAACCTGCTTCAGTGAAGGTAACCAACCGGTCCAACACCGGCCATAGGCTGACGGTAAATGTCCGCACAAGAATGGTAAGCGGGTCGAAAATCAGCAGGGTCAGATTTCCAAAAAGGGCTGCAAATAAAGTGGTAAAAAGCAGCCAATATTTGACCCTACGCCAAGACTCGGGAGGCGATGACCGCTTTCCTCGCCAATTGCCCAACGAGAACAGATCCAGAAGTGTACCAAACGGGCATATCCACCCACACCACGCTCTGCCTACAACGAGCGTCAGGAGGACGACAACCAACGCCAAACCCAAACCCTTCACAAAAGTGCGGCTTGCCAGCAGGTTAGCGAGAACTGCTAGTGGGTCAATCCGGAGGTAGAGGTTGGTTACTAATCCTGGCCAATCACCACGAGTAGCTGCGACGAAGAGTATCAAGAAAACCAGTAGGGATAAAGTTTGGACAACTTTACGCAGCGTTGTCCATGGTCGGGCGGGCCAGCCGACCTTTGGTTTGAATCTAGGCACCGACGATGATCTCCTCGATCTTCATGCTGCCAAGGTCACTGCGCCCCAGACCCATCGCCGTCCCGGCGACAACGTAGTCGAGGTGCTCAGGCTCGAGCCCAAATAAAGTGGCGGCGTAACTATCAGCCGCGACGATGTCGGGACTGGCGATCACCGTATCCAATTTCTGCACATCGTTTAGATCACCCCCTGTCGGACCGTTGTCCTGCAAGATGCGCACGGCGTCAACTACGGTCAGTGCGGGTCGAACGCGGCTGGTCAGATCAGCCAGGCGTTGCCCCAGGTTGCGATGCATGGCCGGTCGATCCTTGATAACCCCCATCAGGTTCTTCATGCCCAGCGTTAGACGGGCTAAACTGTGGTGCTTGGCAATCGGTACGTTGATCACCACATCGGCTTGGAGGACGTCATCGTATATCTCGCATGTACGCAGATCGACTCCCTCAGGAATATCTGTCGCTACAAATTTAAAGAAGGCGATGGGCTCCATCATACCCCCGGCTGCTAACACTTGCTCCTCGATACCACTGCGGATGTAAGCCTGTTCCGCAGTGCCGCCGAAGGGGTAATCCATCACTCTGACCCTGGCGGCGCCTGCTCCCCAACATAGCTTTACCAGTGTGCCAACAACCCACGGATTAGTCGTGGCGGCGTATTCGTAGGTGTGATATGCGACACATATGTTGGGTTTGACGATAACATCATCTCCGGGTTTTACGAACTGCTCCATTCCGCCCAAAGCATCCAACGCCGCTCGCACAAGCGCATCAGGCTCTCCACCGCGAGTGACAGCCAGGTCGGGATATGCTGGGGTTGTAGACTCAGGAGTTACGCTGGGCACAGGCTGAGTGGCTGTGTATTCCGGGGGGATAGTAGAGGTGTTTTTTCCGGGTGGAGTGACTGTCCGAATTTGATCCTCCGGCTTTCCACAGGCGGCAAGCAATCTTCCCCCAGTCACTGCACCAAATTGTATTGCCATCCACCTTAGAAAAGCCCGTCGCGTCATCGTCATTTCTTTACCTCGCGAAAAGAATCACATAGATTAAATCCACCAATGAG
This sequence comes from Anaerolineae bacterium, assembly GCA_030598885.1. GTDB lineage: Bacteria > Chloroflexota > Anaerolineae > Anaerolineales > E44-bin32 > DUEZ01. The sequence goes on from JAUVOZ010000186.1 coordinate 3,104, forward strand.
GATATGATCCCTAATATTCTCTTCTCATCCTAGGATTCTAGTTCACTCAAGGTTCCAGTGCGACGGCTTCGAAGCCTGGCCGATGCACGGCTGAACCATAACCACCATGTCGGATGGAGATTCAGCGGCTCGGAATCAAGTTTGCTCTGTGCCAATTCTCGCCCACGACTGATCAAGCGATCCGGCTGGCTGAAGTCCCAGAATTGCATATCCGATGGGACTGCTAGTCTGATGCGATAGATTGGGATTCCAGCAGCTGTCACCCACTCGATCTCGGTCTCAGTTTGATGTTCCATGATTAACGAAAGTGAATAGCTGCCGATCCCGATCATGCCCCGGGCACCCTCGAGGGTGCCATGGGTATTTCTGATGTCGATAGCAACCACCTCTGTAGCGCCTCTCTCGAAAGCAACGCGGACCGGGAGCTTGGAAAGAACACCACCGTCTACATAATGCCGTCCACCCCTCTCCCACGGGGGAAAATACGGCGGAATAGCTGCGCTCGCCATCATACCGTCCAATACCCGATCATCCTCGTGATCACCGAAG
>JAUVOZ010000153.1 GCA_030598885.1 Anaerolineae bacterium
AAACTTTTTTAAACGCGGACAGGCATCAAAATTGTAATATTGAGCCCTTTCAGGTTAGATGGGTTGACTGTAATCTAATCGGACATTTTCTTTAATTGCCTGTACAAAACCTTGATATTCCATTTATGCAGTCTTTCGGCTCCCAGACCTGGATAGATGGGATACTCGGGATCTTCGATAGCCTCCTCTAAACTGCGACCTTGGGCTATATGGTCGGCGGTGCGGTCCCAGGAACTCTCTATGTAATTAAGCTGACCGACAACCGCCTCCTCTCCACACAGGAGTCCATGTCCGGGCACGATGACCTGTGCGCCAAGCAGGTCGCCAATCCACCAGGTAAGCCAGATTGCACCGAGGTTATCCAGCCCAGCTAACCCAATCAGACCAAGCGTAGTGGTGCCAATCGTGGCGCTAATGGTCGTAGCAAATAGGGAGACGATGGCTAGCCCAACGCCATACCGAGAGCTAGGTTGAGGGGCGCACCCGTCAGCAATGAACCCAGTAAGACCCCGAGGCTAACGCCGGGCCACAGCCTGATTCCGAAAATAAGGAGCGCAGCCAGCGCGATACCTGTCGGAGGCCAGACTGGGGAGGTGTTGATCTGGACATAGGCCATTTTCAAGCCTAACCTGGCTGCCAAGTGATAGACCACAGCGAGCACCACGATCTTGAGCAGCAAGCAGGCAAGGGATTTTGATTCTTCAACCGAGAATCGTTTAAGGGATCGCATGAATTAACCTTTAAAACTTTCTAAGGTGTCTCTGGGTCATCTTATACGTCTTCGAGGACGCGTTCAGCGCACTCCCTTCCGGTGTAAAGCGCGCCACCCGTGCTCGGTCCAGCGAAGTAGTCGCCACAGAAGTAAATCGGGCCCTCCTGCGGGTCCATCCAGAACTTGTTTAAGGCATCTAAGTAACCTGGACGGAAGGTGGGCACCTTCTCTCGCCAGCGGAATAAGCGGTGGTCCGCGAATTTACCCTCGATGGCCGGAAAAATCATCGAAGCCGTTTCCACCGCCTCCTGGATCAGTTGCCGTTCAGGTTTGTCCATGCTGAAGCTGTAAATGCTGGGGTCGGATAGCATCAGCCAGCGGCCGTCTTTGTATTGTTCGAAACCGACGCCGCTGATAGGCAACTTCGTCGAGCGTGGTATGAAGACGCCCACGACTTCCGGTTGGTAATCGGTCTCAACGATATGGTAATGAAGGGCGCCCGTGCTATAGCCTACCTGAGGGAAAAAACGCTTCCAGGCGGGTCGAGGTGAGTCAAACAATTTCAGCACGTGATTGCCTGGTATAGCTACGACGACAACTTGCGCCGAGATGGTTTCCTCACTTCCTTCTCTCTCGTACCTGACTTTGGCACCGCTGCCATCAGGCAGGATCTCAATCTGTTTAACTCGCGAGTTCAGTTCGACCTCGAATCGATCAGCCAACGCTATTGGCAACACGCCGACGCCGTCTTTGAAGGTGATCGAATCGGCGTTCATGTAGCCGACCATCATGGCTAAAAAAGCTTTGCGTGATACATCCTCTCCCGAGTAGGAGCACATCACCTCGAACATGGGGATGGCCCAATATTCGAACATCTCCTCGCTGATGCGTTGGTAGAAGAACCTCTCGAAGGTCTCATCCAGATCCGGACCGGGCGCCTGCTCCAAATGGTAGACGTTCTTTAACTGCAGCATTCTCAAGAAGTAAGGAATTAGTTTGAGCATCGCCAGTCGTGCACGCAGGGAGACTCCGCTCCATCCGAAATAGGATGGGATCGAGAGGAAATTCGCCGAATGCAGCTTGCCGTCGCGATAGATGGTTATCGTCAGACCTTGCTCTTCTCTAACCAACTGTTCCTCGAGACCCAGGGTTTGGACCATATCGAGAAGCGATTTATCCGAGGTAGTGACGAACTTAGCCCCGACATCCACCTTGAAACCACCCCAATCAACGGTAGTCATACGACCACCGACGCGATCGCACTCTTCGAGTATGATCACATCATGGCCAGCATTTTGTAGCTCATAGGCAGCTGTCAATCCGGAGATTCCTGCGCCAATAATGACGATCGAAGCCTTTGAGGTCATAAAGATCCACTCCTGGAACTGGATTCGCTGTTCGGCTGTGGGGCTGCTGGTGCAGTCTAATTACATTCGTGGTGAGCCTGCCCCAGCACCAGATAACGAGTTTTTGGCTCTGAATTATATCGTATTAGAACTTTCTCGCTCCCATGTGCCAGGGGTTAATACTTAGGTTAATATCTTACTACCCGCTGAGTGTTCGTCAGTCTGCAAGAGTCCACTTGACCTGATGTCCATCCAATGTTCATCCCGCGAGCGTCGCGGAGCACACCGTAGCGCAGCGTAGGGAAAGCGAGACGGGACCGTTCGTTCCGCGAGCGTCGCGTAGCATCCTGTAAGGGCAGCGAGACGGAATTCCCTGGCCTAGCCCGCCAGGGCCAGGCGAATCCATGTCCCCCTCAACTGAAAGAGGAGCGATCGAGAAGGCGGTTTTACATATTTGTAATGTCTCAGATATCTATAACAAATTGACTCTTTAATGAGCCTAATCGAAAAAAGCAAGATTGTATGAAAGAAATATCTACCCTCGTCTCGCCTCCCTCGATACCTGTGATAGAATGATTAGGAAGGATTACCCATACCCACCGTGTAATGAAAACCGTAACAATTACGTTGTACATCCCGAGGGTAATTATCTTGAATCTATGAAAGTGAGTGCCATGTCGAAACCGGTCATCCTACTTATCGATGATGAAAAAGCGTACGCTAAGGTTATACAAGATGCGCTTGAACTCATCGGGCTCGAAGTTCACCTCGCCCACAATGCGATGGATGCGTTGAATCTCTTTCAGCAGGTCACTCCCGACCTGATCCTCTTGGATGTGATGATGCCTGAAGTGGATGGCCTCTCGCTTTTGCGCTGGCTTCGTGAGCATTCAGAACAAGACAGCGTCCCTATTCACGTAGTGAGTGCGAAGGCGCAACCGGATGACCGAAAAGCGGCGATAGAAGCTGGCGCAAATGGTTTCCTGGCGAAACCGTTTTCGGTCGAAGAACTGCGTGACGTGATAAGCCAATACTTGCCGGGGCCCTCTTCTACCTCAAATTAAATTATTAATTAATTCCGTGACTACTCAGCATACCCTCCCGCAGGTTATGACTGAAGGCATTTATTGGTGTGAATACCCGGGCGAGACGCGATTCTATGTAAAAACAACATCTAAACCTGCGGGAGGTTGAGCAGTTACTTAATTCCTTAGTATCCCAACGCATTCCAATTTTTGGATTCAGTAGGTTCTGTATTTATCTTATGCGGTCAACATATCAAGATGAAGCACCAATAAGTATTTCTCCACGGATTTCCAAACTTTCAAGATGTGAGGTAGTAAGAGGGGGAGATATATCTTCTGGTCTTAATGTTGGGAGCTGTCATTTCTTCTTAAAGAAAATAGAAGCACTATCGGATCAGACCGTTTGTGTTCTCGTTCGAGCCTCGCTCCCAGGCTGGAAAGGGTTGGCGTTTCCCGCCGGGGGTTAAACCGATCTCACTCTAAATCTGCGTCCTCAATCTTCTTCAACAACCGCGCCCTCATCGCCAGGTCATACTTTGTCTCTTGTAGCGTCTTCCCGCCGGTTTCAATTCGCATGAGTAATTCCCAGGGTTCACACTCAAGGACCTTGCAGATCTTGTTGATCTTACGTAAGTCAGGGCGGACCATTGAACCAGATTTTATCCGGTATAGGGCCGCGATAGAGATACCCGCTCGCTTAGCGAGTTCGGCATAGGTTATCCGTTCCCCGTGACGAGCCTGCCAATCGAAAATTGCTTGATCCAGATCTATTACGATAGGCATAATAATCTCCTCCCCGCTCCTATCAAACATTCATATAATTACACTTATAATATGACATAGAATCTGTCAATATTCAATATATAACTTATCGTTTATTGATATATGAATGTATTAAAGGTTCTCCTCCAAGCTATGTGAGTAATTGCAATTTCTCTACATTGACCTCAATCACCGCGGATCAGGATACAATACCCACATTTTTCACCAAATTCTTCAGCAGGTCAGGCTCCCACGCCTGACCGTCGGCGGCATGCCCACTCCGCTTCGCCAGGAGCTGCCTCTACAGCAATAGCCCATTTTTTCCATATGCCCTGAGGAGGTACAGTGTTAAATCCGCCTAGAATGATATCCTAGGTGGTTATAAGCCTTTCTAAATCTCACCTATCCTATGGTATATTCAGATAGAGTGTTTTTCTCACGACATCAATTGATCGACAAGAAATTAACATTTAGTTGGTTAGAAAAACCCGTCGAGGGAGTTGTGTGCCTAGCTTGAATCGTCAGGGGACAAGCAACTTGATTCACAGAATGAATTGGGGTTTTCGAGATGAATAGAACAGCGAGACGATCCCTTCAGGCTATAGCAATTAGCCTGTGTGTTGCGATGATCTCCGGTTTAGTCCCGGTAATTTTTACTCCGGGGGTACAAGCAGCATCATCCTTCATGTTTGTATCATGGGCAGATACGAAGTCAGACACGGATATTCTCTCTGCCCTTTCCGACGAGGCGGTGGTGCTTAATCCCGCTTTCACCATCTATCCAGGCGACTTGGAGAGCGATGGTTTCACACCGGGTGGAATGGACGAGTGGAAAAAAGCCATGAACGGGCAGCTCACCCCGGAGATGGATACCTCCAATGGTATGTTCGATATCGCCGTCCCCG
>JAUVOZ010000117.1 GCA_030598885.1 Anaerolineae bacterium
CAGGCTGAAGCCGGCGCTACTTATTTGATATGTCCTGATGCCATATCATTCTGTAGCCACACCCTTTAGGGTGCGCAGCGCAGGCTAAAGCCAGCGGCTACATGATCGGCATATCCTCTACCCAGATCATCTTGTAACCGCACCCTTTCGGGTGCGCAGCGCAGGCTAAAGCCGGCGGCTACATAATCGGCATATCCTCCACCCATATCATCTGTTACCACACCCTTTAGGGTGCGAGGCGCAGGCTGAAGATAGCGGTCAACATTTACTAAACATTCCAGTAAAATGGATGTGTGTAACTTGTGATCGACGTCGGTTTAACTTAGACTTAATCCAGACTCATCATTATCAGGTGAGCGATTGCGATAAAGACATAGTCATGCGGGTTGCACACCGGTGGCTGCTGAATTCTTTTTGAGACATGCACCCATGGAGGTATAGAATGACGGAGCGTAAGAAGGTCACATTACGAACGCTGTTTAAAAAGGTCGCCGAGAACGAGCCGGTCACCTTTCTTACCTGCTATGACTACCCCACAGCTCATTTTCAGGAGCAGGCGGGTGTCGATATGATCCTTGTCGGGGATAGCTTGGGGATGACCATGCTCGGCTTCGATAGCACCCTCCCCGTAACGATGGATGACATGATCCGCCACTCTCAGGCCGTACGGAGGGGTTCACCCAACGCCTGGTTGATCGGCGACATGCCCTACATGAGTTATCAACCCAGCGTAGAATCCGCCATCCGTAATGCTGGACGTTTTATGGCTGAAGCTGGATGTGATGCAATCAAGCTCGAAGGTGGGACCGAGATGGCATCCCGGATGGCAGGCATCACCGCCGCCGGCATCCCCGCCATGGGCCACCTGGGCTTAACCCCACAAAGCGTCAGCGCGTTGGGTGGCTTCCGTTTGCAAGGCAAAGGAGCACATCAAGCTAAGAAGATCATCGACGACGCTAAAGCCCTTGAGCAAGCCGGCGCCTTCGCCATCCTGCTGGAATTGGTACCCGATCGTCTCTGCCAACTGATCACTGAACGAGCGGAGGACTGTTTCATCATCGGCCTTGGAGCGGGCCCTCATGCCCACGGCCAATTATTGATCTATCATGACATGTTTGGCCTTTATCCGAAGTTCAAACCTCGCATGGCTAAGGTCTTTGCCGAGGCTGGTGAGATCATCCTGAACGGACTGAAGCAATACGTTCAGGAGGTGACCGATCACCAATTCCCCCAACCCGAGAATTGGTTTGGCATGCCAGACGAGGAGTATGACGAACTGATTACAATGCTCGAGTGAACCGCTTGAGAGTCAATAGCCAACCATTTTAAAGACGAAGAAGGAGGACCCCTTGAACGAGGACCTGCGTGCCCTATTGAAGATCCCTACCTCCCGACTGGAGGACATCAACGCCGTTCTCCTCGATCCAAACATGATCGTCATCAACGATTTCCTTGAGGTTGTAGCTAAATTTGGCACTCCTGAGGAAATCAACCGAAAGGCTGTCCAGGCAAGGGAGATGCCGGCTTTGCGACAGCGAGTAGAGGAAACCAAGCCGGCGTACCTTGCAGACCTTGATTGGCTCATCGAGCAACGTGATGCCGGCGCCTTTATCACCATTTCAGACTACCGACGTAAGGTTCTCGGTGATAAAGCCAGTGGCCAGGATTTCAAAGACGACTTCGCCGTAACGCTTGAGATCAGCGCCTGCCAGTATTTCCCGTATGTGATTGAAATTACCAAGCGGGCCATCGAAGATGGAATGCTCATGCCTGGCCGTTTTATCCGGGTGCGCAGGATGAAAGAGCAGGAAGCCGATGGAGACCTGCCAGCCTTCGCCGCGGCCATGCAAATCATCGGCGCCAGTTACGTCGAGACCCTTGACACGAAAGGGACCGATGGATCCAATGTCCACCTTGGTGGTCCGGAGACCATCACCGGATACTTCGGCGGGGTCGGCCAGCCTAATGACTACGGGTTAAAGTGGTTGGAGGAATATCTATATTACTTCACCAACTACGGCGTACGACAGGTCCTCAATATTAACCCTGGCACAGTGCTGCTCGGCTATATGTTGCATCGGCTTGGGGTGGACATCGAATTCAAGATATCAGTCTACATGGGCAACGACAACCCATATGCCGCTCTATGGACGCTGATCGGCGCTAAGTTGTTCTCTCGCGACGACGGCTCCTCGCCATTGATTGGCTTCAATTGGAGCAACTCGATCAATAACCAGACCATGGAGATCACCGCACAATTCCGCCAGGAACTCGGCTTCGAGGATGTTGTGCGCTTCGAGCATCATATCGTTGAGACCTACAAGAGCATCGTCCGCCAACCCTACAACCGTCGGGGTGAGCTACTTGAAATTGCTGACCATGTCGCCAACATTTCTGCCAAGCATGAAGGTGCAGATCCAGAGATCGATGTGACCCGTGAGCACCCATCGGATATCCTTGATTATTTCCGCGAGAAAGAGGAGATTATCGCTTCCGGGGATTGGGATTACCTGATGTTGAATTTCCACGATAAATTTGACGCTCTCAACCGTACTGCCTGGGCGCTCACCGAACAAGGTCTGTCTTTCATTGCGGCGAAAAATCTCCATCTCTGAGCGCGCAATAAATTCAAAGGGCTCCTGTAGATCAAGAACCCTGAATTATGTATATCGGGATCCACCTCAATCAGAGTAGGAGTATCCGATGATTCCTAAGCAGATGGAAGGATTTCTCCGTGAAAGACTACCGGAGCGTACATGGCAAAACCGCCTGATACGCGAGGATGGACTGGCTTTCATGGAGTTTGGTCCCCTCGATGTAGACCGATTGGCGAGATTGGGGATCCAGGTTGACAGCCTCGGACCCAGGCTAGTCGTGTGTATGTGGGATGTGGAATCCGAGATAGAGATCGGCGGATATTTAGTGGTGGATAATCTGGCAATGGGTCAACCGGCGATGGGAGGAATCCGCATGCTCCCCGACATCACCCCTGCCACCGTCCACAACCTGGCACGCGGGATGACCTTGAAGAACGCTGCCGCCGACCTGCCCTATGGAGGTGGCAAATCTGGTATTGTTGCTGAACGAAACCTCTCCCCTGAAGAACACACACAGATCGTGCGCGGTTTCGCCCGTTTGCTCCACCGCTACCATCCCATCTATTTGCCCGGACCAGATGTCGGTACCAATGATGCTGACATGAAAACCATAGCCATCATGAACGGCCTCGACAATGCGCTCTCCAAGCCGATTGATATGGGCGGTAACCGGATCGACCAACTTGGAGCTGCTGCAGGAGGGGTGATTATTGCCCTGGAAGCTTTGTTGGAAGAGATGCCTCGCCTGACTGCACTACCCCAATTTACCAACCTGAAAGTGCCTTCAGCCGATCAGCTCACAACGCTGATCCAGGGCTTCGGAGCAGTAGGCGCGCATGCCGCCCGTATCCTGCATGAACGCTTTACACAGGCATTGGTCATCGGCATCAGTGATGAAACTGGTTACCTTTATGACCAAAATGGACTACCAATTGACACATTATTTTATATATGGCAGGCACAAGGCCCGGTTACCAGAGCTTATTATTCAGAGAACATTTCGACCGAACTCTCCAGACGTTCACCAATGAAATATTCCAACACCCCCGATGATCTACTACGTGAGTCTGCCTTCTGCCTGATCCCGGCGGCACCAATTGCCAACTATATTGACCTTGATCCCTCCAGTTGTCCATCCATGACTGTCGATCGGATGGGTTGCTGGTCGCTGATAGTCGAGGGAGCAAACACCTACTCACCAGACCCTGAGCGGAAGATAGCGCGAGCTCGCATGGAGAGGGAGGTATATCGAGAGCAGGGTGTCCTGATTGCTACCGACTATCTAGTGAACTCAGGCGGGGTTATCTTCGCTGCTCAGGAGCACTTGATCAAAACCCCCGATCATCTGCGTATTCCCGATGACCTACTCGGAGACCGAGAAGCTGTTGACCGTTGGCTAGCCGATCATATCGCTGACTTAGAGATGCTGGCTGAGAAACGACGCCTGGCTGGCGAAGCTTATCGGGATGAGGTCATCCGTAGAAACATGGGCGAATTAATCGACATCTTAGTGTCCGACGCCGACATGATTCCATGTGAGGCAGCCGAGCGGATCAGCATCCGCCGTATCGCCTCCCGGGAAAGCGACCGAGTTGCCTCCGATATTATGGAGCCCATCCCAACTGCGGCAATTGACAGTCCTCTCCGACATGCTGCATCAATGCTCATCGAAACCAGCAGCTCGATCCTGGCCGTAGTCTCGAAGAAGGGAGAATTAGCTGGCGTAGTGACTGAGTGGGATATCACTAAAGCTGTCGCATTCGGATGTGAAGATGATATGTCGATCTCAGAGATTATGAACAGTAATGTGATCTCTGTCTCCCCGGATGAGGGAATTCTTGAGATGGTGCGTAAACTTGAGCATCATGAGATCTCGGCTATGCCGGTGGTCGATGACGGCGTAGTTGTAGGTATGGTTAGCTCCGATCTACTAGCCAGACGGTCCCTACTCCGCCTGCTACAATCTCAGTCTACCTGACCACCTTGCTGGGGATGAGAAGACTCCCTCCAGGGCTTATCATACCTCGGGAGACCACTTTTACTTATTGGTACACCTGAGTCATTCCCAACCAGCATCAGCTCTGATAACTTCTATTCGGTAGGCGTTGGAGTAGGTGGCGCCTCCAAAACCGGTACGCCGCCTGCGTAACCGGAAAGGGTCACTGCCCCACTCCAAATCCACCCATTCTTCCCTTCACCAATTCGCCGGATGTACCACCAAGTACCGGTGTTGTCATTTTCAAAGCGACCGATCACTTCGGCAGTCTGCCCGGTGAGGAGGAAATCGATATTCTGGTACATCTCATCTGGTCCACTGCGAACGTGAGAGTTGTAATCAGCAGTTACGATCGGTACACTAGACGTTTCGGTCGGCTCTGGAGTGGATGTCTCCTGGATAGCAATTGGCGACGGTGAAATAGTTATTGGAGGCGGTGTCTGCACAGTCGCTTGACGAGTCTGCTCGGCATATACTTTAGCTGTGCTGATAATGCTTTCACCTGATCGGGTTGGTGTAATCAGAGGGTCCTGGCCTGGATTACGGCCACAAATCAGGATGCCAATCAAGATAGTGAGTGTGATGGTTCTTATACCTGCCTGCATATGATTATCCTTCTGCGGTTGACACTAGGGGTATTCACGCCCCAAACCTGAGGGGTATGAGTACAGTCATGAGTATACCGCAGACGATTAAGCGCGTCATGATCTCATTCATATGATGGTACATCTGTCCTCTCACTTGGCGAAGCCTTCGCATGCTAAGATGAATGCATATGGAAAAACCATCCAAGCCAGTTTTTGATTCCCGCCAAGGTCAGATTGAGGTACAAACAGTATCCTCAGAGTCAAAACAAGCTGGTTCAACCCATCCAGAGTTACTGGATGCTATAAAGCGTCTCGATCAAGCCAAGGACCGCTTCCTGTATGCTGCCATGGCCTTTTGTGATGGTTCCATCAGCGCTGGTCAATTACGAACTGCACGAGAGCTAATGCGCGAGAAGGAACTACACCTGGTGCAGCTCGAAAGCGGTGCAGAACCCACCTTCGTCGAAGAGCCACTCCCGGAAAAGCAACCAACTGAACTAGAAGTAGTGGGCGCCGGACCGATTGAAGTGGAACCGATCGTTGATTTGACCATCCCTTCAGAAATCACCCCTCTGCTCAAACAAAAACTGGTCGAACTAAATCATAAGCTTAAACTGCTGGAAGAGGATTACAAACGAGGTCATATCAATCCCTCACAATACCAGGCGATTCAACGGCACTACCTTCAACAGCGGGAAATCGCCCTACGGCTAAGTGAAACCCACCCCGACAGTGACCGCTGGCAAGTGGTACTTGAGGAGGGAAAGACAACTTTTTTGATGCAATTGAACGAGGCCGCTTGCCAAAGTGTAGGAATCTACGATGTCAATACACGCGAGCGGTTCTTCGTCCACGGGAATATGCCAACCACAGCCGAGGAAGCCATGGCGCTGCTCGGCACCTTCGGCAGTTCCGAACCAGATTCTACTTCCGGCCGGATGTATGCCACGCAAACAGAAGATGGCTCATCTTTACTTCTAATCCCCGGTTTATACACCGTCTGTCTGGTTGTCTTCTCTCAAGCTCCACCTGATTGGCAAGTACGTGCATTACGCGAAGTCCACCGTCACTTCGAAACGGCAAACAAAGGACGTTTGGAGCGTAGCGAGCGGAAGGAACTAATCTTCCCTAATTTGCGACGGTTCATCCGAGGTCCATCGCCAAATTAGTTTCCCCCAGGCTTCTCATCAGATTACAATTAGCATTCACACGATCTTGTGTCGATGGGTTATATGCCCACTAATAGCTTATTTGCGGTCTTTGTCTTCGCCTTCGTGGTCTCTTTCGGCGCGGTAATCTCCCCCGGCCCGGTGTCGGCCATGATTGTCACCGAGGC
>JAUVOZ010000155.1 GCA_030598885.1 Anaerolineae bacterium
ACAAGCTGTCCTCGAAGCGGATTATGCTGTTCGGGCGAAGTATCTGCTGCCCCCATTCTCACCCGACTTTGATCCCTGGCATGTACCTCGTATCGTCGGCACACAGCAAGCGATTGATCTTCTTGTCGAACAGCGAGAATCATTCCCAATCGCGTATAAGTGCCAGATCGGTCCCATGGACGTTGACCGTCTTGACGAACTTGAAGCAATCGAAGAGCAGATAATCGCCACCGGACTCAGGGGGGACTGTCCAAATGGCATCTATTTTGTGCGAGGCTTGATTTATCGAGTGATGGATGCGGAAATCAGTTTGTTGCCTCTCCCCAGTCCATCGCCCACACCTACGACAGAGGGTGTTCCATAGGTGGCGATCACCATAAGCGGTATAGCCAGTCCATTCACCATCGGTGATCGCCCTGGATATTCAATTGGCTAAAGTCTCATCTGATTAACATACACATATTGATGAACTACTCAAGACCCATTGGTGTACGAAGAACCGGTCAACTTTATTTAAGGCGTTTCTCATACATCCGGTGGGTCTTGTAGATTTCACCGCCAAACAGGCGGATGGAGCGATTCATCATGTCATTATTTTCTAGAATCCAGCTCATCTCCGCCCATCGGTACCCTTTGCGGGCTGCATTTTTGGCTGTTTCGAGGTACATTAGCGCATCGACGCCCAATCCTCGAAATTCCGGCAACACCCCCAGAGCGAACACTCGCAGCCAATCCACCCTCCGTCGCACTTTCCAATGCCAGAGTAGTTTGAGCATCGTCAGCGTCTCGGAGGTGCCGGGGCGCGGGTAAGCCTTTCGCAGTGGCTGGTTCAGATCAGGTAGAGGCAGCGAGACGCCGATAACCTCCCCTTCATGCTCGACCATGATAACTACATCGGGATCGAGGATCGGCTTCAGTTGCTTCGCTAAGCGGTCGATCTCAGGGTCTGTCATGGGTACGAAACCCCAATTGCGTTCCCAAGAACTGTTGTAAACACGTTTGAAGCGTTCGACCTCCTGGGTGAAATCTTTCATGTCAATCGTTCGCACCCGAAGTTTGCGTCGTTTCTTGACATTCTCGGCCACACGCAGTAATTTGGGCGGGATGTTTTGCATGAAGTTCTCTATATGGATCGCATAAGCCCACAGGTCCATGGCTTTCTGATAACCGGCTGCATCCAGGAAGCCCGAGTACCGAGGGGGGTTATAGGTCATCAGGATGCGAGGGGGGTCGTCGAAGCCGTCAACCAGCATTCCCACTTCGTCATTGGTTGAGAATTGAGCTGGTCCTAGTATGGATTCGTGTCCGGCATCCCTCGCCCAGTCTTCCGCGGTGCGTAGTAGAGCCGTGGCAGCATCGGCATCGTCCAGGACTTCAAAAAAACCGAAGAAGCCAGTATTCACACCTTGGAACTCATTGTACAAATCGTTGGTGAAGGCGGAGATCGTGCCCACCACCTTAGATCCGCGATGGGCTAAGAAATACTCTGCTCGGGCATGCTGGAAGAAGGGATTGTGTTCTGGGTCGAGGAATTCCCGCCGTTCAGAGATCAGGGGAGGTACCCAGTATGGATCGTCGCGATAAACCTCCCAAGGGAAGTGGATGAAATCCATCAAGTTGTCGTCATTTTGGACTTTGGAGATCTGTAATTCAGCCACGGGACTCCTCCAATATGTGAATGTGCGATTATCCAACCTTGCTCAAGCTGGTTAAGAATCCAGCCACATGAGTATTATTTGCACCTAGATCACTCCCTGCTCCCGGTACCAATCATAAGTCTCCTGGGCTGCTTGGCGAAAGGAAGAGGTTCTGGCAAATCCAGCTCTCGACATGCTTCGACATGGTCCCTCATCTGGATCTATGGTAAACGCCTGGATAACGCCCGCATATGGCTTAGCGGAGATGCCTCCCTCATAGCCATCCCTGATTCTGATACCAATCCACCGTCTGCTGCACTCGATCGATAAGCGGATGGGAGGGGGTGAAGCCCAATTGCATGCGTGCCTTTTTAGACGAGCAGGTCCATGAGCCGGCTAACGCTGCCCTCACCTTGTCTAGATTGATCACCCCTGGGGATCCACCTCGGACGCGGTACCAAGCTTCATAAGGAAGCGCAAGCACCCATAGGATTACCTGCGGGATGTGGATAACACGCGCCTGGCTCTCCCCGAGTGCAGCACCAGCCATCTGCAGTAGTTCGGCGAATGTTGGGTTTTCGTCGTAAGCCACGTAATACAGTCCCTGCCCCGAGTCTTCCTGCACGTTCATCGGTGAAGCGAGGCGCTCCCCCCGATCCGCAACCAGAAGCAGGAACTCGGCTAAGTCACGGGCATGGATGAGCGACAACCGCATTGTGCGGCGTAGCGGCATGGGATGGATTCCGAACCGGGCTAGGCGCAAGAGCTTGAAGACATTCAGCGTCTGGCGATCCCACTCGCCGAATACTATTGGTGCGCGCACGATGCTGATCGGAACTTCGCTAGCGTGTTCCGCTGCAGCGTGCTCTCCAGCCAATTTACTTTTTCCATATGTTGTGGTGGGAGTTGATGGTTCGCTTTCTGTGCGAGGGGCATCATCCGGGCTCGATCCAGCGGCTTCAATCGAGGAGAGGACAACCAAAACAGGCGGCTTCCGGCAGGCAGCGCATGCTTGGGTCACGTTTCGAGTTCCTTCTTCGTTGACTTCATATAGCCGTGATCTGGATCTGGCTTCCAGCAGCCCCGCAATGTGGAAGACTGCGTCGATGCCGGCTAGAGCTTGAGGCAGGCTCCGCTCATCGGTGATGTCTCCTTCGATGAACGAAACGCCAAGCGGTTGAAGCCTAGAGATTTGTGAGGTGTGCCGCACTAGGCATGTAACGCTGGAGCCTTTCTGTGCCAAGGCCTCCACCAGGTGCTGCCCGATGAAACCAGTCGCCCCAGTAACCAAGACGGTATCAATCAATCAGTCCCAACTCCCGGCCAACCTCACCAAGGATGTTGAGAGCCCGGTCGATCTGCTCGTTGGTGTGGGTGGCCATATAACTTGTACGCAGCAAGCCTTGATCCGGTGGCACAGCTGGGGATACCACTGCGTTTGTGTACACCCCTTTTTCGAAGCACATCTTCCAAGCCAAGAATGTCTTCTCCATCTCTCCAATTATTATGGGGATAATGGGGGTGACACTCACGCCGATGTTAAAACCCATCTTCTGCAGACCTGACCGCATGCGCTCGGTGACTTCCCACAGGCGTTGGACATGCTCGGGTTCAGTCTCAATAATCTCAAGCGCCGCCAGGACTGCAGCAACGTTCGATGCCGGCATCGAAGCACTGAAGATGAGCGAGCGAGCGTGATGTTGGATGTAATGGATTACTTCCCCGTCGCCGGCGATGAACCCGCCCAATGAGGCGAAGGACTTACTAAAAGTCCCCATGATCAAGTCTACATCGTCGGTGACGTCGAAATGGGCTGCTGTGCCCCTACCTCCGCCCATTACGCCCATACTGTGAGCGTCGTCGACCATCAGACGGCTGCCGTATTTCTTGCAGATGGGAATTATTTCAGGAAGCGGCGCCAGATCACCTCCCATGCTGAATACGCCATCGACGACAACCAGCACCCCAGACTTCTCATCAACATTTCCTAATACCCGGTCGAGATGCTCGAGATCGTTATGTGAGAATCGCCGCATTTCACCCATCGCCAGCATGCACCCGTCGACAATACTGGCGTGGTCTTCTTTATCAGCTACTACGACGTCGCCCCGTCCAACAAGACATGAAATCACTCCGAGGTTGACCTGGAATCCAGTGCTGAATACAAGAGCAGCATCTTTGTTCACAAAATTGGCGATTCGAGCTTCCAGTTCTTGATGCAGCGCCAAAGTTCCGTTGAGGAAGCGTGAGCCGGTGCAACTGGTACCGAAACGATGCACGGCATCGATCGCAGCTTGACGCACACGTGGGTCGGTGGTAAGCCCGAGGTAGTTATTGGAGCCAATCATCAACACATGGCGGCCATTAATTAATACCTCAGTGCCTTCGGTATCCTCCAATGGTAGGAAATAAGGGTATAAACCAACCGCTTCCAGCTCACGTGCAGTTGTAAATTGGTGACATTTCTCAAACAGGTTCATCTCTTTGTCCTATTCTAATTAATGCGTCCCACGTTAGGTGTAACACCTCCCAGGGATCATAGTTCTACGGTGACATCATTCGAAGTCTAAGAAAAATAAAACACAAGAGGATATATAGAGCTTGGATTTATGTTGGAAGTGTCCCTTTCCATTATCTCTCTTGGTCATTATTTGTCTGCAGTGTCGAAAGGTTGAAACTGAAGTATATAGCCGACTCCAAGAAATGAACAGATGCGGAAGCGAGAAGTAGTGACCTGGAAAGGGAGAAATTATTATTAGTAAGAAATGTGGATACTAATCAGTATTTTGAGCAAGGTTAATTGCCAGCCTCACGGATCTACAACCGGAAACCTTTAGCTGATTAACGAGTTCTGCAGTAATGGGGACTAAAGTCGGGGCGGGCGGATTTGCCTGTCCTGGCTTGCGCCAGCAGGCCAGGGAACCGCCGACCTCACGGACCCGAACCCAGTGGTCCAAACTGACTACCGCGGTCCACACGGATCCTTGATTTCGCGAGCCGTGTGGTCAGCT
>JAUVOZ010000131.1 GCA_030598885.1 Anaerolineae bacterium
CGTCCATGGCGTTGCTGTCCGACCAGGGCACCCTGTGATTCTGGGGATGATCAGCCGCCCATCTGGGAACATCAAGGTCTTAAATCAAGAAGACACTCCCCGGGGAGTAGATCGTGCACTGAGCGCTCAAGTGCCTGTTATCGGCGTTCCTGGCTATCCGGTCTCCGCTGCCCTGACCGGTGAGATCTTTGTCGAACCGATTTTAACCCGCTGGCTCGGCCGGCCACCACTCGAACCGCTAACCATCGAGGCGACTTTCACCCGTAAGGTGCACTCCTCGCTTGGTGATGATGAATACTTGCGGGTGACGGTTGGTCGGGTGGGTAAACGCTTGGTCGCGGCTCCGCTATCACGCGGCGCCGGCGTCATCACTTCCATGGTGCGAGCTGATGGTATCGTGCTCATCCCAGCCGGTGTACAGGGTCTCCAGGCTGGAGAAACAGTCAGCGTACAATTGTATCGCTCGCTCGCTGAAATTGAACACACCATACTCGCCCTTGGCTCACACGACCTGACCATCGACTTGATGGCGCAGTACCTGAGTACAAGGGGCACCCGCCTCAGCTCGGCAAACCTGGGAAGCCTGGGGGGACTCGTCGCTATACGCCGGCGAGAAGCCCACTTGGCCGGCAGTCATCTGCTCGACCCCGAGAGTGGAGAATACAACCTGGCGTATATCGAGAAATATTTGCCGGATGTTCCGGTTATCGTCATGGGCTATGTGACCCGGGAACAAGGTCTGATCATCCCTCAGGGAAACCCGATGAACCTCACCGGTCTCGCAGACCTGGCAAGAGGCGAGATTACTTTTATCAACCGGCAGCGCGGAGCTGGAACGCGCCTGCTGTTGGACTACCACCTGGAACAAATAGGATTGGAACCGGAGGCAATTGCTGGCTATGGGCGGGAGGAATATTCCCACCTCAACGTGGCTGCGGCGATTACATCCGGGTTAGCAAATTGTGGTTTGGGAATCCGAGCTGCAGCTGATGCATTAGGTCTTGATTTCATCCCACTTTTCAATGAACGATACGACCTGGTGATCCCGTTGGAGCATTACCAAACCCCCAAGTTGAAGCCACTGCTCGAAATCCTGGAAGACACCGAGTTTCGAAGAGCGGTGAACGCTCTAGCCGGATACGACACAAGTCCGATGGGTAGCATAATCGCCGAGATGGGGTGAAGATTAATCTGTCATTCTGAGGTAATTTATGCCGGCGGTTAAAACCGCGCCAACAAATTGCTAAGTCGCCCTTCGGCGACTTCATTTATCGAAGAGCAAGTCAAGAAGTCCATGAAGCCCCTCCGCGGCGCCGAAGGGCTACGGGGTGCTTCGCGAATGGACTTCGCAGTCGTTGCCGCGACTTTAGCGTAAGCGTATACCATAGGCGCAGTCGCCGGATAGCCGGTATTGAAGGCACTTCCCCCTCCTCCAATAATGTTCGCCCACAACCCCTCCTCTCTCTCCATTAAGCTTCCTTACTTTTCATTAGACGCTGACTGCAAAGAAAGTTAGTGATTCCTCATTAAAGTATTACATCCGACACATCTTGAAAAGGACAAATTGCCTATTGCCCATATCGCCATGTAGTGTTTTAATTCTTTCGTCGTCACTTGGCCTTCGGGTCAATGTTGCGACCACCCCTGGGCTTGCCCCCCTCAGGTCTGGGGGTGCTTCTTTTTAATCAAATCGCCCTCATTGCTACCCCAAACTGAGCAGCACACAGACAGGACATCAAGACTAGGTGACTCAACCAGTCTTTTGTTCTATGATGAATCCGGTGCTCATTGAAACCAGATAAGCATACGCACATGTAGGTTCGTTCCAGATCTTGATCCCTGCAGTGAATTAGCCGGTTTCCGAATGAGCGATCAAACTCGCGAAATACAATAAGGAACAAGCATTGTCCCTTTCATTAGGAGGTTAGTGAAATGTCAACATCTGCTACGCCTGTTTCAACCACACCACTATCTCCCAGCGAGCTGGTGTTACTTAAAGGTGAACAATTTGCTAAGAAATCATTTAGTGGAAATATTAAGCTGCTCCTTACCGACAATAAAGTTTCAGCCAAAGAGGTCAGCCAGGCAATAATGATGGCCGCGCTACTGGCCAATGAGCAGACTGGGGCTGTCCGCCTGGAAGTGGGTCGAAAAAAAGCTCTCCTGGGCTTACTTAAGGTTAATACCCTGTTCGTTACACCTGGGGATATCACCGTTAGCTGGCCCGATAACAGCCTCGAGTCAGAGATACGCCCACTCGCCGAGCAATTACTGGCTGACAAAGAACGCAATGAGGTTTCTACTATCTTTTATACATGGCTGCGTAATGACAGCGTCAACCCTTGGCATTCGACGGTAGAACTGGTCAAAGAAGGAATGGCGACCCGGGGGTATTTAGAGAAAATCGAACAAAAAAAGTTGAAGTTTTTTACCCTGACCCATTATGATCTGCCAGAGAGCACCTATTCACTTGCCGCTCAACAATCGGTTGAACCCATAAAACAGCTGCTGACGGCATGCGAGCAGACCCGGCCAGAGGTATGGAAGTTCATAGTTAAGCATATCAAAACCACCGTCAACCAACGTACCATAAGAAATGATACAGATTATTGATATCTTAGCGATTCGCGAACACCCACTGTGTTTGAAATATGGTTGCCCAAAATATTCGTTTACCTCTGTCCTATTTATAAGCGGTTACTTACAAGGGATGAAGATCTATCAAACTCACCCCGATGGTGTTAATGTTGAAATCTGTTTGGCTAAACCAACTAGATCACTAATTATGTAACCTCTCGATCAGACCCCTCTATTACCATAGCACCTCAGTTTGCTACCACCTATCTACATATAGATTTTGTACTGAAATTCAGTATCAGAAGTTCTGAATTGGTTACGGGGCCAATTTTAGTACTAGTCCCAGATTGAATGATCGGGGACAAGTAAAATAGAGATCCCTGTTGTGATCGTTCCCAGCCACTTGCGTCATCTCTCGCTTTTACTAGAATACGGATAATCACTCTCGGGGGAATCGTAGCCACGAACGTCCATCCAACAAACAGCACGGAAAAAAAGTCCGATTGATTCCTCATAGATAGTGAGCTAGAAAAGGGGAACCATTTCCTGACATGTCCACCGATCTCCAAGATGCAGACGGGGGGGTGTACATTAAAAAGTCATAAGTAAATGGTACTTAATAAACACTGTTCACTGATGACTGACCGTTCATCCCGCGAGCATCGCATAGCACCCACAGCATGGCGGAGGGAGAGCGTTACGGGACCGTTCGTCCCGCGAGCGGAGCGAGACTGGATCACTGACCAAGTAGGGGAGCTTGTGAGGATGGTAAAATCGATGTGAGTGAGATTAAGGAGAGGGACGATGATTGAGCCAGTGCGGGTCCTGATCGTAGACGACGATCGGTGGATGACTAAAACCCTGGCGGATATTCTGCGGGCCAACGGATACCACGCTGAAGAGGCTTATTCAGGCGATCAGGCTCTGCAGATGGTTAGTGAGAGAGCTTTTAACTGCGTCTTTACCGACATCAAGATGCCCAGGGTGAATGGGATTGATCTATACTGAGTGATCAAAAAAGATTTTCCGGAGATACCAGTAGTGATAATGACCGCATACGCCAACGACGCTTTGATGAACAAGGGACTGGAGGAGGGAGCGATCGCCTCCTTAACCAAACCGCTCGACATCAATATGCTACTTGGCTTCCTCTCCTCGCTGCGTAAGAGTCGCACCGTGGTGATCATCGATAACGACCCAAATTTCTGCCGGACCTTGGGAGACGTCCTCCAGGCGCGGGATTACGCCGTGGTTGATATCACCGACCCGCACAGCCTTCCTGAAGCATTCGAGGCCGATACCAATGTAGTTGTGCTCTTGGATATGAAATTGGATGGTACCAGTGGTCAAGAAGTGCTTCAGGTGATCAAAGACCGATATCACGACCTGCCAGTGATCCTGGTCACAGGATACAGGAAGGAAATGACCTCGGCGATAAATGTGGCGATGGAGTTGGGTGCTTACACCTGCCTGTATAAACCGCTCCAAATTGAGGAGCTGGTTCAGGTTTTGAACGAAGTGCACCATAAAGAGTTGGGAAAGCTGCTAGGTCGAACGGTGAGCAAGCCTTCGTGAAGTATGGCTGGGGATGAGTAGGAGCATGGGTGCAAGAGAGCAAGGGCGCCGGGGAGCAAGGGCGAATGGGAGCTAATGGGCAGGATGGACAGATTGGAGCTGCGGAGATCGATTCTATAGGTATCACTGAAAGCAAGCTGCTGGAGGAAGAAAATGCACAGTGTAGGGGTATTTAATGAGGTTATTTAAGGAGAAATAAAATGAAGGTACGCACAAGATTAGCTTTCGGATTCATATTAATGTCCCTACTCATATGGACAACTGCCTTTCTTGCTAGTAATACATACAGGCAGATCCACAATAAATTTAAATTATTAGAGGAAGATATTATTCCTGGCGCAATTGCAATGAGCGATATGAGTGGAGCAGCCACCCAAATAGCACATAAAATCATGGATTACATAATAACCGGGGATGCTGAAGCTAAAGCAGATGTTTTTTTAGCTACTGATTTGCTTGTGGATAGCTTAACATCACATGCGGAACATGAAACCGGAATCGGTTACCAAGAAGGAGAAGCTTCTGAGAAGTTATTAAAAGAGGGGAACGAATTAATTTCTGTAGCTGAAGAGATTATTAATCTGAAAGACCAGGGAGTATCTATAGATAACCTATTGAGAAAGGAGGAGGGTGAGTTTCATGCAGCACTAAATACTTTTCTTGAATATGTGGCGAGATATCGAGTAGAGCATTTCGAAGAGCTAGCAGAAGTAGAAGAAGCTGTCCATGAAGCACATTTTTCTGGTGTGCAGTCTCTATTTATAGCAACCGGTTTTACTACACTCTTGGCTGCTGCTGTTGCATTCTTTGCATCAAGGTCGATTGTAAATCCGATTCATGCTCTGCATAGAGGTACGGAGATAATAGGACAGGGCAACTTGGATTATAAAGTCGGCACAAATGCAAAGGATGAAATCGGTCAGCTTTCAAGAGCCTTCGACCAGATGACCGAAAATCTAACAAAAAATATTTATGAAATTAGCAATCTCAGAGAAGAAATTATGATGCGTAAGCAGGCGGAGGAGGCGCTGCGGGAAAGCGAGCAACGCTTTGATCTGGCGGTTAAGGGTTCAAGCGATGGTTTTTGGGATCGAAAAATTATAGACGACACAGAATGGTGGTCTCCACGATACTATGAATTGCTCGGATATGAAGATGGGGAGATCGAATCCAGCTACGAAAAATTCACCGAGCTGCTGCACCCGGAAGACAGAGACTGGGTAGTTGAGGTGGAACAAGCTCACCTTGAGAAACATGTGCCCTTCGATATCCAATATCGACTTCTCACCAAATCCGGTGAATATCGCTATTTCCGAGTGCGCGCCCAGGCGATTTGGGATGGAAACGACAACCCCATCCGAATAGCCGGCTCCATCCATGACATCACCGAACGGGTGCGGTTTGAGAAAGACCTCAAGCAATCAGAGGAGCGTTTCAGAGAATTGATCGAGAAAGCCGGAATAGGGATATCGATTGATGATGTAGAAGGTAATCTCGTATACGTTAACCAAACTTTCGCCGACATCCACGGTTACCCCATCGAAGAAATCCATGAACAACCTCTTCAATCACTGACCCATCCTGATGATGTTGAAAGAG
>JAUVOZ010000059.1 GCA_030598885.1 Anaerolineae bacterium
GAAGGATATGGTAGAGCTCCCTCGTCAAGCACGGACCACTATGAATATCCACTTAGTCCAGCATATGGACGAGGTGCTCGAAATGGCCTTGCTTCCCCAATCCGAGCTGGTGCCTTAGGGTGCTGCCGTCGAACAAGTCTCATCTAGTCCGGATGTATCTGCAATGTCTGGATGCGCCGCGATTAGATCGATCATGTTCGGTCAAACAATAACCAGGGCTAGAGTTATCGATTGATGAAATACTGCAGCTATCGACACAATAGAATCCGAATCATGTTTGGTCTGTTAACGTTGATCATTGTGCTCACGGCTTGTACCCGAACTTGGATCCCGGTTGAAACTAGAATTATCCCCTCGCCCTCAGCACCAGTTGAGACGCCAGAGCGATCTACACCAACGCCAGATGAAGAAGCTAACGGAGTGAATTACGCTGTCGTTTGGTTGGAGGCGGAGGAAACCCTTACTGTGACAAAACCAGCAGGGATTTCCGGCATGGTCGTCGGCGAGTTGGCGCATGGTCAGCGTGAGATCCAACTAACTGGTGGTAGCACACGGCTAGGAAGTTCTACTTGGGTCGAGATCTATATTCCCGGTGGGGGAGTTGGATGGGTGAACGCATGGAATCTGACCGAAAATGTATCGGCAAGCGACTTCTGCCAAGACAACAGAGTGAACTCTCTGTTGGATGATATTAATCTAGCGTTGGTAGACGAAGATGGTGAGTTGCTGGCGAGATTGGTCAACCCCGAACGCGGTTTGACTCTACGGCATGATTGGTGGAACCCTGAGATATTAATTTCACCGGATAACGTCCATGGTTTATTCTCAGATCATTCAGAGGTGGACTGGGGTGTCCTGAGCGGTGGCCAATTTCCTATTCGTGGCTCGTTCCGTCAGATTATTGCCCCCCAATTAGAGGACGTCTTTACGAGTTCGCTGGAAATAGCTTGTAACCATATGATTACCGGAGTGACATCCCAGCCAGCGATATGGCCGGAGTGTTTCAACAACATGAATTTCTATACCTTCCACCGACCATCTCCGGAAGGCGGGAACCAATTTGATTGGCGCACTTGGACTATAGGTATCGAGTACGTCAACGGTCAGCCGTACATCTCGGTGATGATCCAATATCGAGGGGATATATAACTTGAGCCTGTGAAATTAGGAGCCGCTAGCAGGGAAAGGTATACCATTTCCTTTCACCTGCTGTGTATTTAAACACAAGCGGGTCATTGTGAGGGTGATGTTTATCGCTTGGATTTATGTTCAGACAAAGTGTTGAGGAGCTCTATCAGGCGAGAGGTCCAATCGGTCTCCCCAGTCTGCGTAAGCCAAAAACCCCGTTTACTAAGGCGTACATCTTTCCCGAGAGAGGGAATATCAAAACCAGTTCGATCTCTTGGTAACTGTAACAGGATCTGTTTGTTTTCCATCGAGATCGCTTCAACACCGGCTTTAGAGGCTAGAAGCCTGACCCGCAATTGATAGAATAGATTCTCAATTTCAGGTGGGAGGGCCCCGAATCTGTCGGCAAGTTCCTCAGCGAGGGATTCAATCCCCTCCATGGTCCGCACTTGTGCCATGCGTCGGTAAAGTTGTAAACGCAGATCGCGGTTCGGTATATAGTCGGAGGGGATGGCGGAAGGAAGTGGTAGTTCGATTGTCGCCGGAAGCAGTTCCACCATTTGTGGCAGCCCCACCGGTTCAGGGATTTCATGGTCGTAATCTGCTTTGAGGTACCGTACTGCCCTGGCTAACAAGCGGGTATAAAGATGGAAGCCGATTGCGGTAATATTGCCATGTTGGCGAGTGCCGAGGATATCGCCTGCGCCTCTGATCTCCAGATCACGCATTGCGATTGCATAACCTGCCCCTAATTGCGCGTGTTCGGCGATCGTCTCCAGGCGGTAAAGGGCTTCGTCGGTTGGCTTGAATCTTGGGTGGCGGAAAAAGTACGCATAACCTTGAGCAGCACCTCGACCGACACGTCCCCGTAATTGATAAAGTTGAGCCAGGCCAAATCTATCAGCTCTATCCACAATGAGCGTATTAGCATTGGGAATATCGAGACCAGATTCGATAATCGAGGTGCTCACCAATACATCAATCTCTCCGCCATTGAATCGCTCCATCACGGAAGCTAGTTCTTTTTCAGGCATCTGACCGTGGGCGACAGCCAAGCTGACTTCAGGAATAAGGTGCTCGAGTCGCCGCCGCATAGTTTGAATCGTTTGCACTCGATTGTGCACGAAAAAGACCTGACCACTTCGGTCCAGCTCACGTAGCACAGCCTGTCGGATAAGAGAGGGGTCGTATGGACCAACATGGGTGAAGACGGGCAGTCGATCCTCAGGTGCGGAATTTATTGTAGAGATGTCACGTGCTCCGGTAAGAGCCATATACAACGTGCGAGGGATTGGCGTAGCGGTCAAGGTGAGGACATCGACCTCGGTTCTCATCTTCTTGAGATATTCTTTATGGGTAACGCCGAAACGCTGCTCTTCGTCAATCACTAGTAAACCGAGTTTACCTATTTCTACGTCCCGCTGAAGCAGGCGGTGAGTGCCGATGAT
Organism: Anaerolineae bacterium; assembly: GCA_030598885.1. Classification (GTDB taxonomy): domain Bacteria; phylum Chloroflexota; class Anaerolineae; order Anaerolineales; family E44-bin32; genus DUEZ01. The sequence goes on from JAUVOZ010000059.1 coordinate 2,577, forward strand.
AATATCAATCTCACCCGAAGCTAGGCGCTTCAGGATATCTACGACTTCTCGCCGGCTCCGGAAGCGGGAGAGCATCTCCACCTCAACTGGAAACGCAGCCAGCCTACGATGGAAGGTGTTGAAGTGTTGCTGAGCCAATACAGTGGTGGGAACGAGAATGGCAACCTGCATCCCATCCATGACTGCTTTGAAGGCTGCCCTTAGAGCGACCTCCGTTTTACCATAACCGACATCACCGCAAATTAGTCGGTCCATCGGTCGATTGAGCTCCATATCGCGCTTTACTTCTTCCAAAGCCTGAATCTGATCCACAGTCTCTTCGTAAGGGAAGGAGGCTTCAAGTTCCTCTTGCCACGGTGTGTCGGATGAGAAGGCATGGCCGCGGATAGTCCGTCTTTGGGCATATAGCTCGAGAAGGCCACGGGCGACCCGTTCTACAGCTTTAGTTGCCGTTACTTTAACCTGCTCCCACTCTTGAGTGCCTAATCGCGAGGGTTTGGGTTGGGAGCCATCGGCTCCGATGTAGCGTGTGATTCGGTCGGCTTGGTGAATAGGGACATATAATTGGTCCCCGCCATCAAACTCAATTAGCAGGAACTCACGTTGCAGGCCGTCAAGCGTGCGCTCTACCAGCCCACTGAAGCGTCCGATTCCATAATCGATATGAACAACCCAGTCGCCGGTATGCAGATCGGCGTAAGCTAATTCTGGGGCAGCCGCGACCCGGCGACGACGCGGGCGGGGTCGAGGTTTAGCCCATCCGAAGATCTCAGTGTCTGTCAGCAAGTTAATGCGTTCCCCATCTGGTGGATCGAGCACCCATCCCTCAGAGAGCGCACCGTGAACAAAGTGGAGATCACCCGGTGTAAGATTGACCGGTAGCTCTTCTATTACCGGACGTGGCATATCGGTTTCCGACCAGAGTTCAGACAGGCGTGGCGCTTGCCGGCTGACGACCACAACCGTCTCGTGGCTTAGAATCCTTTCGATCAAATTATCCATCAGAGGACGCAGTTGACCGCTGAAGCGAGGACCGGGGGCAAAAGAGTCAGCCAGTTGGACCTCATCAAGATCGATCTTGGGCACACCGCCCAAATCGATTGTCCGGTGTTCTGAGAGCGAATCATTTAGTTCTACCAGGGTTAGGTAGGGTAGTGGAAAATCCTCAGGCAGTAGGTCTGCCTGCTCCTGATCTTCCCTCAAGACGATGGCCTGTTCTTCTATCTCGCTCATCGTGTCTTCGATTGCCATCTGATCGTCGAGCAATACGATAGCATTGGATGGGAGGTAGTCGAGCAATCCCGTTGGCACCGGGTTCATCCAGGGAAGGAAATATTCAAGCAGAGGGTCACGGACCAGCTCGTGGAGTGGATCACCAGAGGGAAGGAGGTCATCCCAGGTTTCTTGGTAGAGGTGAGGAAGTCCTTCACGCGCCGGTGTGAGATGCACAAACTGCATGTCTCCAGAAGATCGTTGGGAGGTAGGATCGAAGAGTCGCAGGGAGTCGAGTTTGTCTCCGAAGAACTCGATCCGCGCTGGTTGGGGTTCGGCTGGTGGCCAGAGATCGAGGATCCCTCCTCGGCGGCTGAATTGTCCGGGTTCAGTAACTAGACTGGTGTGCGCATAGCCAATATTTACCAGTAGATTGACGAGTTGGTCGAATCGATAAGTTTCACCTGATTTTAACCAGCGAGAGTTGGCAAGGAATGTTTGCGGTGAGATGGTTCGGGTCATCGTGGCTCGGATGGCCGTCAAGATTAGTATGGGGTGAGTTGGTGATACGGAGTTGGGTCTCCCGGGTTGTCGGTCAGACGTGAGTTTAGTGAGGGTTGTCACCCGGTGGTTAATTGTCCTCGGACCCCAAGGGGATCGCTCGTAAAACAAAGGGTTAGGATCGGGGAAGGTCAGCAGAAGCAAATCTGGGTCCCAGGCTGGAATTTCTTCTGCCAAAGTCAGCAATTGGTCGGCGCGCGGGAGGATCAGCACAACTGGGCGTTGTAGGTCTCGGGTTATGGCTGCAGCCAGTGCCGGGCGTGTGGCGCGTGGCAGGCGAAGAGGATGGGGGATGGATCGGTCACTAGTCAAAGCTTGTAAGAGCCTGACGTAGCCTGGAAGCGAGCGAATGCGTGCGAGTAGAGGGGAGAGATCCATTGTCATAATGGAGTCGTGTTGCTGTAGGTCATCGCTGCCTGTATACCTTCCCGAATGAAGAGGCGGATACAATCTACCGCTTCACCTAGGATAACTTCTAGCATTTGGAGCTCATCCCGGCTGAAATCTTGGAGTACGTAATCAGCCGGATCCATCTTGCCCGGCGGGCGACCGATCCCAATGCGCAATCTGGGAAAAGCCTCAGTTCCTAATTGCTCGAATATTGACTGCATTCCCTTATGGCCAGCGGAGCCGCCGGCCGGTCGGAGTCGGATTGTGCCAAGGGGCAAATCAAGGTCGTCATAAGCGGCTATTAGGTTGGAGGTTGAGATCCGATAGAAACGTGACAGCGGGCCGACTGAACGGCCAACGAGATTCATAAATGTTTGTGGCTTAGCTAGGATGATCTTATGACCCTCGAAAGGACCGTCGGTATAAAGAGCCGAAAATTGATGTCGCGAGAATTTTAGACCTAGTTCAGCCGCCAACTGGTCGAGAAGCATGAAACCGACATTGTGCCGGTTTAGGTTGTGTTCTTTCCCCGGGTTACCGAGGCCGATGATCAGGTGGGTTACCATCTGCCTCGTATTCATCGCTGACCTCGTCTTTTTCTTCCACGCCTCTGTTCTGAACGCCTATGAATGTGCCGCATGCGAAGGGTGGACCAGTGTATCTGTAGGTACCGGCGAACGATGATGAATCCACCCAATGACAACAAGCTCACTAAGCATACGACCCCTCCAATTAAAAATGCCCGCATTACACGCGACGACCCGATATTACTGGAAGAGGGGATTTGTGTCGGAAGAGGAGTGTCAGTAGGTATGACCGGACTGGGGCTGAGTAGTGCTGCCGGTTTCGTGGCTGCGGGTGTTTCGGTAGGGGTGGTGTTACGAATCCTAAGGTCGCTGACGATAGCTTCTAGCGATTTTCCGGTCTCTAACCAAACTATCAATCGTAGTTGATAATTTCCGTCCGTGATGCCGGTAGTGTCCCAGATGCCGAGCCTGCCATCGGTAACCGGAGTCTGAATAGGCTGCATTATGGGGAACCATGTATCGGATGGGTTAGGTTGGTAAGCAAAGGAAAGTTCATAATATACAAAGGACGGATGAGCCGCCGAGCCTTCGATCGTGACCAAGCCGAAAATTGCTTCACCTTGCTGGGGGCGGGTGATATCGGCATAGCCCGGCGCCTGGGCTAGTGCAGAGGACGGCGTCATGATTGCGACGAGGATGGTTGAGATGTATATGATTGATCGCAGACGCGTGGGCATGGCGGGCGCTCCGGAGCCGGGAAATTCCAATTTATTAGTTTAACATGCCAGTCATCATGGGTCAACGCAAGGTTGACGTATTAGGCAACAATCGGTAGAATTCGCGACAGAGACGTCGGGGCGTCCCCAACGACGTGGGGAGGCGCCCCTTTATTTCTGGATAAGCGAGGTAATAATGGATGAGACCATTGCCAACCAGCCGCGTGAAGAGATAAAGGCTGAGGTCATCAACCTCAGTGGCGGCATTATCGACACCGTCGAATCTGAAAGGGTCTATATCACCCAGGGAGGCGCCAACCGGATTGTGGCCTCGGAGGTTGAATTACTCCAGGGAGGAGCAGCTACTATCCATGGCGAAACCGTCCATGTCGAGCGAGGCGTGGCGATAGCGGTGCGAGGGGGTGAAGTCTCACTAGAAGACAGCAATGCTGGTGCTGTTGTGGCTGATGGAACAAGTATGACCGGATCACGGGTGGGTGTGGTAGTCGCTGGACAGGTCGAGATGGAGAATAGCAACACAGTGATCCTATTAGCCCGTGATGTTCACGGGTCGGTTGAGACAGTACTTGATACCCGAGGTGCGTTGCTAGCCGGTTTAGTATCAGGTATCTGTGTTGGTCTGGTCTTATCCGTTTTTAAGATGCTATCCCGACGTAGTTAAAAGATGTTGCCGATCCTACTGGTGAACTCGAAAGAGTGAGGGTAACCAGGTGCGGTTGAGAGGCACTCCGGAGGAATGAAATATGAGTGAACTTATATTGAATGCAGAGCATAGAGAAGTGACTGGAAAGAAAGTCAAGGTACTTCGTCGACAGGGTTACTTACCCGCTGTACTCTACGGCGTAGGGATCGAGTCCATCCCGATAAAGCTTGATTTGAAAGAGGCGACTAAGGTGATTTCGGCTGCCGGTAGCTCCACATTGGTGTTGCTTAAGATCGGCAAGAAGCAGCATCAGGTGCTGGTGCGCGAAACACAACGCCAAGTAATTCGCAGAGGTCTGGAGCATGTAGATTTCCTTAAAGTAGCCATGGACGTTGCCATCCGCGCAGAAGTACCGATTGAATTTGTGGGTGAGGCTCCAGCTGTAAGAGATCTTGGAGGGGTACTGGTTACCGAATTGGTTGAGATCGAGATCGAATCATTGCCAACCGATCTGCCGGATCGCATAACGGTAGATTTGGAACTTCTAGCGGAGATTACTGACACGATCAAAGTTGGAGATCTATCATTTGGGGAGGGGGTTGAGGTTATAACCAGCCCAGACGATGTTATCACTCGGGTGATCTACCAGGTTGAAGAAGAGATCGTAGAAGAGGAGCTGGAAGAAGAAGTTATCCCAACCGAGGAGGAGCCTGAAGTAATCGAGCGCGGCAAGCTCGAGGAAGAAGAGGGGGAGGACGCAGAATAAGAATAGAATCTCCGCTGTTATTCATCCGGCTCACGCAGCAACTCAAGCAGACAAAGAGTGATCCGGGCTGTGGCACCCCAAATAACTTCACCCTCATAGGGTCGGAAGTAATGGATGGGTATAGTTGCATTTGGTATCGGCGGCTTCCATTGACGGATTTCGACATTACTAGGGTCAGCTAACCATTCTATCGGGACACCGAAAACTGCCGCCACTTCTTCCGGATTTAGATGCAGGGGATATGGCCACGGAATCGTGCCCACAATGGGTGAGATGATAAATTGGGTGATTGTGGGAATCGAGGCCATAGTGCCTAGAATTTGTACATCTTCCGCTCGTATTCCTATCTCCTCTTCAGCCTCGCGTAACGCAGCTTGTTCTGGGCTCTCGTCTTGAGTCTCGATCAGACCACCAGGGAAGGAAACCTGACCGCGGTGATCTTCAACCGTGTCAGTGCGGCGGGTGAAAAGTACATACCATCCACCGTTCTCTTTATATAATGGCACCAATACGGCCGCTGGGCGACCCTCCCACTCAGACTGCGCTTTAGGCGGTCGGTGGGTCAGTCGTTGACGTAATAGATCCGGTACATCTAACATGGAGGGGGATTAGCTCGTAGCATCCAGAATGCTACCGCAATAACCGCAACTCGCGTGATGCTCTTCTCGACTTCACCGGTCTCTATCCAAGCTCGACCGACTTGTCCTTGCGCCATTAACTTATGAGCTCGCTTCAAGCTGCGAAGCGCATTACGAGCAGCAGGGGGGAGATCTCGTGGATAACGCCATCCGGGTGGGAGAGGCTGCCTGCGTAGAGGGAAGGATCGTCTACGAAATATCGGCATTGTGATCTCCTTTACTTGTACCTCAATTGCACTTTATAGATGATGTTTATCGTTTGGGTTTCGCCGGTGTAAAATCCGCATTACTAGCGTCGGTCTCCGGTTGAGGTTCTGGTATGATTGCTCGGGCGAATACCAAATAACCTGTGTGAGCGACCATACGGTCGGTTGGGCGAAGCCGCTCCGGCACGGGCTTGTAGAAGCGCAAGAATATCTCACAAACCTCCATCAGAGCGAAGTCGTTGCGTTGAAGGTCATGAAGTAGAGCGCTCACTTGGTTGGCGGTGGGCAGGATTGAGCCAAACATCCCACCGTTGCAGAGCACAGCCCGTGCTTGGGGCAAGTAGATTTGAGGGGAGGGAAGATCCAAGAAAAGTGCATCGACGTCTGTCTCATCAAATCCCTCGGCAATGTCGTGCAGGCGAAACTCCACCCGGTCTTCTAGCCCAACTCGCTTAAGGTTTCGGTGAGCAAGCGCCTGCATGTCCTCTCGTCTATCGTATGAAATTACTTTTCCCGGTTGCCCCACCATCCAGGCCAAGGCGGTTGTCAGGGCGCCAGAGCCCGTCCCTGCTTCGACGACTGTCTTCCCAGGTCCAATCGACAGACGGAGAAGAATGTAACCGATGTCCTTGGGGAAGATGATTTGTGAGCGTCGCTTGATATTAAGTAATAGGTCTCGCAGTGTTGGTTCGAGTAGATAATAGCATTTGCCCAGATGGTTTCTGATCTCGGATCCCCAGGGGATGCCGATCAAATCGTCATGCTGAAGGATCCCGTGATGGGTTTGGAAATCCTTCCCTGGTTCAAGGCGAAGAATGAACCGTTTCTGATTGTGGGCGACAAGCATCGCTAGATCGTCAGGGTGAGTACTTCTCAAGTTATCCTCCGAAAATCGATCTCAAAGACAGGGATTTGAAACCTGGCCAGTATGTGACGACCTCCTGCAATCTAGTGCGGTCTTGCGATTACATTCTAAGCCTGCGAGATAGAAGGTGCAAACCCGCTTTGGGACTGGCTTTTACGCGCCACAATCCGCAGTATTACGGCTCTTTCTTGCTGCACGTAATTAAGCTGGGAATGAAATCCCACGCGATCAAAGGGTTGGGACCAATTATCTCCTGGTTCCCCTGTCTGACCGGTTATTCGATATAACCAAGCGGCGAAACGATCTGGGATGCTCCTCCCGATGATATATACGGTACAAATGATAATAAAAATGCCACCAGGCCGCAGGACACGCTGTACTTCGGATAAGGTGTCTGGATCAAAGATGTATTCGCTGGGGAAAGTTGATAGCACGCAGGAGAAATGACCGCTAGGAAGGGGCAGGTGCTGCACAACCGACCGGATGACATTTGGTCGGTAACCATTTCGTTTTAGACGGCGGGCAGCAATTCGTCCCATCTGGATTGATGGGTCAACTCCGATACTTTTTCGCTCACCCAGCGCTAAGGTTAGTAATAAATGACCAGGACCATGCCCCACTTCGAGCAAATCACCCTCGGGGAGGATTTCTATTGCGGCTGATTGCCAGGTCTTCCATTGACCCATTGAGGTTGTCCAGGCAACCAGGTCATAAGCCCAGGCAAATCTTGTATAGAGCTGATTGAAGAACAGACGTAGCAGTTTCTTCAGGAACTTACCGGTGAACTGTTCCATGCGTCTCGGTATGTGGATAAACGAATCTCAGCTTGTTGAACCGTTTGTTTAATTATGGGATGGGTGAGGATTGACAGTTCAACCTCTCTCTCCTTGGCATAGCCGCTTTCGGCGAGCAGAACAGCGTCGGGGTAACCTGGGTGGCACATCAATTCGCATACGCCAGAGGGTAAATCACGCAGGAGAGCAAGTAAATGATCCTGATTGACTCCAGGTCCAAAAAAGCTGGCCAGAAAATGATCTGGATGAGGAACTTGAGAGGACCTTAGGAGCTCCATCGCTTCCTGACCGGCGAAGGACAAGACGCTGGGGGGATAGACATCGATGAGGGTTTGTGGGGGAATGTCGGAGGGGAATGATGGTCGGACGCCGCAGCCATATTCCTTGGCTAAATTGAGATAGATTTCCCAGAGGGCAGGGCCAAATGCGACGATGTGATAGTGACTATCGAGGTGGTCAAGGGTTGCACCAGTTTTGAGGAAGTTCTGGATTTGAGCACGAAATTCGATTTCCACCTGGGTTGGATCGATGCCAACCATTGATTGTGCGATGGCATCTCGATCACGGAAGCGACCTTGAGGATCTAGCAGAGATGGTATCTCATCGGCGGGGGCGCAGGGAGGTCCGGTGGTCAGGTTCAGGTGAACCCCGAGGCCCAGGCGTGGGCATTCATCTTGAGCCCTCCGGATTTGATCTACCACGTCCGGCATGTTGACCATTACTGTGGTAGTGGAGACCAATCCCTGAAGATGTGCTTGACGAATACCTGA
>JAUVOZ010000055.1 GCA_030598885.1 Anaerolineae bacterium
CATGACAGTAATCGACAACCTCCATCGTCTGGCGAACATTTTCTTCATAAGATTCCTTAGAGGCATCGATCATGATGTTGGTGTAACCGGCGTCGGCGCACTGTCGGCAATAGTCGATGTCTCGGCAGTGATCCAAATGCAGGCAAATTGGAATGGGAGCTGACTCAGCTAAAGTTCTATAAATAGCAACGATGACTTCACGCCCCAGGAATTTGGACGGTGTGACCGAGGTTTGGATAATGAGTGGAGCTTTCTTATCAATGTGAACCTCGATGATAGCCTCCAATTGTATGAGGTTAGTGATATTAAATGCGCCAACAGCATACTTCTCCTCTGTCGCCTTTATTAAGATTTCTTTGGCATTTACAATCGACATTGCAGCCTCCCTTTGCAAAATCTTGGAACGTTTGTCCAGATCAAAAAGGCGTTTTGAGCAAGGCTGTTATTCAGCAACAAAGGAATGTCTCGCGGCATCCAGGGCTGGCTGCACCAAACTAAATACCGTGTCCCTACATATCATGTAGAGTGAGACTTACCGGGCAGTGATCAGAACCTAACACATCGGTATGGATTCCAGCAGCCGCGATGCGACCACCCAGGTCAGGTGAGGTAAAGAAGTAGTCGATCCGCCAACCGACATTCCGCTCACGCGCTTTCCCCCAGTAAGCCCACCAACTGTAGGCCTCGCGTTGTTCAGGATGCATGGTCCGGAATGTGTCAATGTAGCCCTCTTCAACCACTTGATCGATCCAAGCCCTCTCAATCGGTAGAAAGCCGGTCGAATTACTATTCTCCTTAGGGCGGGCAAGATCGATCTCACGGTGAGCCGTGTTCACATCACCACAGAAGATCACCGATCGCCCATTACTCCGGTGTCGATTGCAGATTTCAAGAAAGGCTTGTTTGTAAGCCATTTTGAAAGGTACTCGGCTGTGGTCCCGAGAACCATTAGGGAAATAAGCCATCAGGAGGACAAACTTGCCATAGTCGGCGATGATCGTGCGGCCTTCACGATCGAATTCTTCGATCCCCAGACCAATTTGTACTGACACCGGTTCAGATCTTGAATAGAGCGCTACGCCGCTATACCCCTTGCGTTCAGCTGAAGCCCAGTAGCTGAGGTAGTTCGTAGGCGCTTTCAACTCATCATCTAGTTGGTCTGGATGCGCTTTGGTTTCTTGGATGCAAAGAATATCTGGGCTGGTTTGATATAACCAATCGAGAAAGCCTTTCCTCTGTGCAGCCCGAATTCCATTGACATTCCACGAGAACATCTTAAGCATGATTAAATTATCCTGCTCGGCAATGAACCTCAAACCGTCCAAGCTGATTAATTTGCGCGGGGGTAAAAAACACGAATGGACGTGATCTACTTATCAAACCGATCGCTTTATCGATTTTGAACCCCTGACTGATGAAGTAAGCCGCAGCCATAGTGGGGGCTCGACCGATACCGCCAGTACAATGGATGTAAACCCTCCCGCCCTGCGCGACGACCCGACTTATAAATTCGACTCCAAGGTTCAACTGCTCCAAGGATGGAGCTTGATCGTCTACAGTGGGCAGGTGACAATACTGCTCAAAGTTTAAATTATTGGCCGCATCATCAAATTCCTTACGCATGTTCACACTTGCGTTGATGCCCAAACGCTCCAATTTTCTTTTACCCAACCTTCGATATTGTGGTCCAACATAAATTTCTGGGGTTATTTGGTTATATCTGATGAATGGTATGCCAGTGATGAAAGCCACACCTCGAACAAAGATCCATAGCAATGTGTTTGCCACCCCCTGCGTACGCAACCGACGGGAAACGATGCGAATCCCCTGTCCGGTCAGTCGAATGATCTCTCGTACGATTCCACTCACGATTGAAGAGCTTACCACAAATCGGTAGCTATTACATGTAAGAGTGTTCTAAAAAAACTACCCTCGAGGAGTAGGGAGGGATTTATGGCTCAAGGCGTAGCAATCTCACGCCGTTGAGAGTCACTAATAATGATGTCCCCATGTCAGCGAGTACAGCCATCCACATAGTGCCCAAACCGAGCATAACCAGCAAAATGAATGCAAACTTGATTACCAGGCTAAGGCCCATGTTGAATTGGATCGTGCGCATAGTAGCCCGACTTAAATTATAAATATATGGGAGTTGACGTAGATCCTCGCTCATCAATGTGATGTCGGAAGTTTCCATCGCCTGATCAGTTCCACCTAAAGTCCCCCCAATCGCAATGCCCACATCGGCTGTGGCTAGTGCGGGAGCATCGTTAATACCATCCCCCACCATTGCTACAATGCCATGTTCCTTATGCAATTGTTTAACTGCAGATACTTTCCCTTCGGGCATCAACTCGCCGCGCACATCGGTAATACCCGTGCGTTCGCCGACCACCTTCGCCACAGATTGGTTGTCACCGGTGAGCATGACCAAGTTTGTGAGTCCAGCATCCTTGAGCATAACCACCGCCTCACGAATGCGCTGGCGAACCATATCGGCCAAGATGATCGTACCTTGAAACTTGCCATCCTCGCTGACCATGACCGTGGTGAACCCACTCATGGCGTCACCGTTGGCCTCTAAACAATGTTCTTCTGGATGAGTGATTGCATTGTCAAAATGATTATGGCTGCCTATCGTGACCTGATATCCACCAACTTGACCGGTGACACCTTTCCCTGCATGAGCTGTCACCATCTCGGCAGCTGGATATCTATCTTTTAGACCGCGCCGCGCTGCTTCACGGACAATTGCCTGAGCTAATGGGTGTTCGCTTTGGCGCTCAACCGCGCTCGCTAACGCGATCAGGTCATCGCATCCTTTGCATCGGTGTGTATCCTCAACCGAACGGGAATCTAAATCCGGCACATGGCAATCGATAGAGCGGACAGCGACAACTGACGGCTTACCCTCGGTGAGTGTGCCGGTCTTATCAAAGGCAATCACTTTTACCCTGCTTAATGTCTCGAGGTGAGCTCCACCCTTGATTAATACCCCTTTCCTGGCCGCATTGTTGATGGCGCTAATAATGCTGACTGGAGTGCTAATGACCAATGCACATGGACAAGCCACCACTAAAAGTCCCAACCCTCGGTAAAACCAACCGAATACTCCAGAGGTAGGGTTGAGAAAGGGCTGACCGAAGAAAAGCGGAGGGATGATTGCTACTAAAATTGCCAATAGAACAACCACGGGTGTATAGAACTTGGCAAACCGATCGACAAAGCGCTGTACTGGCGCTCTCTTCTCCTGGGCTTCCTCCACCATTTTGATCAAGCGGTTGATAGTATTATCCTCGGCTATGTGGGTAACCTTGATTTGTATAGCTCCTTCACCGTTGATACTACCGGCGAGGACTTCTGAGCCAGCAACCTTTTCCACCAATCGCCCCTCCCCAGTTATTGGAGCTTGGTTGACCGAAGAGACCCCGGCGACTACCTGGCCATCCATAGGTATTTGTTCGCCGGGTTTGACCAGGATGATATCACCCACTTTTAAAGCTTCCACCTGGACATGCTCTTCGTGGATCTGGTCACCACGTTGACGCAAAACTGTAGCTTTGTTTGGAACGATGTCAACTAAGCTTCGGATGGAGTTCCGTGCTCGATTGGCAACGAAACCCTCCAAAGCTTCACCAATTGCGAACAAGACCATGACCATCCCAGCCTCGGTGTAAGCGCCGAGAAACACCGCACCGACAGCGGCGATCGTCATTAGCACATTGATGTTGATCTCTAAGTTAGTTTTAAGCGAATGCCAGGCACTACGAGCAATAGGTAAACCTGCTGCCACAAGAGCACTAATCGAGGCGACATCCACCATTGGATGGTGTCGACCCAGGAGCTCGCTAATAATCACCCCGGGTAAAATTAACAACCCACCCAAGACAGCCAAACGGGTCTCACTACGCTGCCACATAAACTGTAAGAAATTAACCGGTTCTTGTAGATTGGTCACCATATCGGATTGGTGTTGCTGATCGACAACATCGTAGCCATGCTCCGTCAATTGCGCGAGTAGAGTTTCGCTCAGATACTAAATCTACACCTTCAAGTCAGGTTGAAGGTCAAGAGCAAGGTAAACGATCTGAGCGAAATCCGTTTCGGTAAACAAACGCCTTCGTCCGTGGCTGACGCTAGTAAAAACGGCGGCATGCCCTCTTCACTGCACTGAAGGTCCTCAGCCCTTCGTCAAGCTCAGGCTTCGTCCTGAGCGTAGTCGAAGGGACAGGCTCCGTCGAAGGGCTCTGGGAAGCTCCGCGAGGAACCGCCTCTGCTTAGGCTGAATCTACCTATCACCAACGGCAGACTTAATTCCCTTAAACGGCGGCATGCCCACTCCGCTTCGCCGAAGGTCCTGAGCGAAGCCGAAGGGCTACGGGATGCTTCGCCAGGAGCCGCCTCTGCTGAAGTACTGCATATCAATCACCATCTGTATGCTCAATTCGCCCAGCTCTAAAAGGCTTAGAGAGGAGCCGCCTCGGCTTGGGTTGAATCTACCTATCACCAGCAGCATACTTAATTCCCTCAAACGGCGGCATGCCCACTCCGCTTCGCCGAAGGTCCTGAGCGAAGCCGAAGGGCTACGGGATGCTTCGCCAGGAGCCGACTCCGCTTAGGTTGAGGTTACTTATCACCAACGGCATAATTAATTCCATCAAACGGTGGCATGCCCACTTCGCTGCGCCGTAGGTCCTGAGCCCTTCGAAGGGCTACGGGATCCAGCCCAGTCGAGCTGGACGAACGGTCAAGTTGGACGAACGGTGCTTCGCCAGGAGCCGCCTCGGCTGAAGTTATGAGTATCAATCACCATCAGTATGCTAAATTCGCTCAGCTCTAAGAGGCTTAGAGAGGACCCCCTCAGCTAAGGTTGTGCTTAATTGCTGGTGGCCAAACTCCCGCAACCAGTAAATATCCCGGAAATAATAACAGCCACCCCTTGAGAAAAATCCAATTCAAGCACCCATCTAAGGAGCAATATCCCCCTGAAGCGCGAGGAATAGACGCACAAAGAAGAAGGCGAACTTGCCGCGTACTATCAGCAGGAAGCCTTCTCCGTTATGCATCAATTCAGGAATTTGAAAGGTGTGGGCGTGCGCTTGACAACCGGCTTCCAACTCTGCAATTGCCTGCATAGCTGCACCGACGTCGGAATCGTCACTAACCACCAGAATGTGGTAGTCCTCACCCTCTTGCCAGATATGGATGTGTTGGCCACGCAGGCTGTCCAGCAACTCTTGTCCTTCAGATGTTGTCAAACTACAGCCAACATGCTCCATCAGCAGGTCCAGCGTGGAAGATGCGGGCTGGAGCAGCGGATTGGCACAAACACGGTTGAGCAAACGCTCGAATAACTTTTCAGCGGGCATGTCACCATGATGCGTTGCACTTTGGTGCATGTCTTGTAAGAAAAGCCCCAACTCATGCTGCATTACCAATAATTGCGTCACTTGACGTTCAAGGGCAAAGTAGCGCTCTTCAGCCGTCTCGATGATGGCTTCATTACTTAAATCACCATTTGCCCAGCCTTCGAGAAGTATGCGGATATCGGACAAGGAAAACCCAAGCCTTTGGGCGCGTTGGATGAAACGCAGCCTGTGCTCAGCCTCAGGTGTGTAAAGCCGATAACCCGACTTCGTTCGACCAATGGGTTGAAGCAGGCCCTGCTCCTGGTAGAAGCGGAGAGCTGAAGTGCGCAAACCAACTCGTCTGGCAAGCTGACCGATAGTGAGAGTGTTGTCTTTTGAGTTATTCATATGTGCCACTCCCTCGATCGCTTTTGCAGCACATGCATTTATGTTCAAACCTTTCAGACCGAGAGGGATGGAGGAATGACCTACGGAGTTATGACGCCTGCTTCTCCATCTCAACAGAATACTTGCCGTCGCGCGCAGCGCCGTTGCACTTGGCCCGGTGAAAGAGGGCATTCTGAGCTGCAGGTACGTTGGATGCCTCCCCTTTCCATGCATTAATCGCCGGCTGCTGAAGTGCTCTTCCATAGGAGAAGCTGAGTCCCCAAGGATGGTCACCCATGGCGTTCATAGCATTGAGACGTTCGGTTGCCTCTATTGGGCCTTGCCCACCTGAAAGGAAGACGATGCCGGGCATATCCGGGGGCACTGTGCGACGTAGGGAGCGTACTGTAGCCTCAGCTATTTCATCGACGCTCGCTTGCTTATCACACTTTTTACCAGGAAGAACCATATTGGTCTTCAGCAAGAGACCCTCAAGCATAACCCGATGTTGATGAAGTGCGGAAAATAAACTAACCCATGTTGATTCGGAAACCTTTGCACAGCGTCCGATATCATGGTCCCCATCCATCAGCACCTCTGGCTCAACAATTGGTACTATTCCAGCTTCCTGGCATAGGGCGGCATAGCGCGCCATAGCGAAAGTGTTGGCATTGATACAAACACTACTTGGGATCTCCTCCCCGATTATGATCACTGCTCGCCATTTAGCGAAACGGGCGCCCAGCTCTCGGTATTCTCCAAGGCGTTCGCGCAATCCATCAAGCCCCTCGGTGATCCTTTCACCTGGGAAGCCGGCCATAGGCTTGGCTCCTTTATCGACCTTGATCCCTGGTATGATCCCCTTCTTAGATAATATTTCCGCGAAAGGCGTCCCATCTACGGCCGCTTGACGAATTGTCTCATCGAAAAGGATCACACCGCTGATGTGTTGCTCAAGATCTGGTGTGGTGAACAGCATTTCACGATAGGCCTGGCGGGTCTCCTCCGTCGAGACGACATCGATCCGATCGAAACGCTTTTGGATCGTTCCAAAGCTCTCGTCCGCGGCGAGGATACCTTTACCTGCTAGGACGAGGTTTTTAGCGACATCTGATAGTTCTGGTGTGGGCATGATTTTGCATCCTCCTATGCTCCAATTGTAAACCTATGTACAGGGATGTCCATCCCTACCATTTCTTCGGTTAGCAGCTTATATCTGGAATTATGCCTAACGCGCCTTCACGATTGTTTAAACTACTTTCGTGTCAACCGCAGGAACACGCGAGGCAAGGTTGAAACTACGACGTCCGGATGAAATCAAGATGCACATAGAGCTTGCAGGACATAGGTCACAGGTCTCAGCACCGATCTCGATTAATTTTCCAAGCTTAACTAGTGTCTCGAGCATGCCCTCAACCACTGATGGCTCTCGGTTGAGTTTCTGAGCTACTTCTTCCACGCACATAATCCCTGGATCCTGTTCATAAATGGCTAAGATTCTGCTTAACATTATCCCTCTACTAACCCACAAACCGGTATGTTTACTTACGATCTCTAATGCTTGGGTTGCATTCACGTAAAGCCGAGCAGCAAACCACCCTGGTAAACCAGGACCGCTAACAACCAAGCCGTTACTGTCTGGTAGACGGCCGAGAACACAGCCCACTTCCAACCGAATTCCCCTCTGATCGTTCCCAGAGTTGCAACGCATGGTACGTATAGCAACACAAAGACAAGGAAGGCCAGCGCTTGCAACGGCGTGAATACATCCTGCAGCGCTCCGCTTAACGCAGTATGCTCGGTCTCTTCCTCCATCCCAAAGATCGTCAGACCAGGTGTCAACGTTTCAACCAGTTCTTTACCGGCATCAACTGTCGCAGCAAGAAACCCGCTACCAATATACGCCAAATCTTCTCCAAAGGTGATCTGCTCGGGAATATCGTTATCCTGCTCCTCGCCGATGTAAATCTGCGACATGGTTGATACTACAACCTCTTTGGCGATTAAGCCCGTGATCAACGAGCCAGTAGCCTCCCAGGTTCCTAATCCGGCTGGTTCTAGGACTGGCGCAATCACATTGCTAATCCGCCCGAACCAACTTTGGTCTAACTTGTTTACTCCCAGTGGCATATTCAGTAACATCCAAATCACGATTGAAGCGGCCAAGATAATAGTTCCCGCGTGACGGATGAAGATCCCGATGCGCTGCGAGACGTGAAACCACAGGCTCTTCATGGTCGGCAGGTTGTAGGGTGGCAACTCAATAACAAAGACCGAGATGTCCTTCGTCTTGAAGATCGTGCGTGAAAAAAGCAGTCCAGCGACAGCAGCTACTGCTACACCCAAGCTGTACAAACCCCAGATCACTAGGTTAGCATTGCGGCCGAAGAATGCCAGCCCAAAAACCACATAAACAGGCAGGCGTGCCGAACATGACATCAGCGGCACCAAAAGTCCGGTAATAATTCGGTTGCGATGGCTTTCCAACGTTCTTGTGGCATAGATTGCCGGTACCGCACATCCGAAACCAAGGATCATAGGCACGAAGCTCTTACCACGCAGACCCAAGAAACGCATAAAGCGATCCATCACCACCGCCACTCGGGCCATATAGCCGCTGTCTTCCAGCAATGCGATGAATAAGAATAACCCCGCAAGCCCAGGGACGAATATCAGCACCCCGCCGACACCGGGGATCACACCGTCGAGTATCAATCCCCTTAACCACAGTGGGGCTCCGACTGAAATCAGGAGAGTTGCAAACCAATTAGTTACCGGTCCTCCAACCACATTGTCAATCCAATCGAGATACGGACCTGAGATGTTGACCACCAGGTTGAATACAAGGTACATGACTGCCAAGAAAAAGGGTACCCCCAGCCAGGGGTGAGTCACCACGCGATCGATTCGTTCTGAGAGCGTCACTTGCGGATCGCGGGGCTTCTGCAACGCCACACCAACAACCTGGCTAATAAATGTGTATCGTCGATCGGCGATCTCCAGCCTAATAATGTAACCTGTTGCTGAAGACCTCAAACGATCGGCACCAGCCTCAGCGATTTTAATAACATCTGTTCCACCTTTGAATTCCTTCACTCGATCTACAACATCTTGCTCACCTTCAAGCAATTTGATTGCCAACCAACGGGGGTCAAAGGCTTTGCTGATCTCCGACCATCTGGCAATAACCCCCTGAATCTGGTCGATCTCAGCTTCGATTTCGACACCATAGTCGATTTGGAAGGAGCATTGATGGGATGTTGCCGGCATGGCTTTCACTTAGACATCAATCCTGCATCAGTCCTTTGGGCAAATCCCACGATGGTCTCTTTTAACTCATGGATGCCCTCACCACGAGTAGCAACTACCCTAACCACCGGGGTGTCACCAAGTAGAGCGGAGAGCTTCTCATAATCGATCTTGAAGCCCAGTTTCTCAGCCCGATCGCTCATGTTCAAGGCCAGTATTGGTCTGGTTTGCAACTCAAGGATTTGCACCACTAGGTATAGGTTACGCTCTAGGTTAGAAGCATCAACCACCACAACAACCACATCAGGTTTATTATTGAGAATGAAATCCCGGGCAATAACCTCTTCAATGGAAAAAGCGGATAGGCTATAGGTTCCGGGCAGATCGATCACTTCTATTTGAAAGCCGTTGTACTGAAATTGGCCATGTTTACGCTCCACCGTCTTGCCAGGCCAATTACCGACGTGCTGGTGAGAGCCGGTAAGCGCGTTGAATACTGTGGTTTTACCAGCATTGGGGTTTCCCGCTAAGGCGACAGTTAAGTTTGTCGTCGATGATTTCATTCGACCTCGTCCAACGTCTGGGTGTATGGTGCTGTTGATGAACCTATACGGCGCTACTCACTCTTTAAATAGATCATCCCACAGGTCTCGAAGTAGACTGGGGAACCGTCTACGTTTACGGCCATCCATCACACGCCGTCGTCCTCTACCTCGAGTACTGGGTGACGTTGTTTGAAATTCCTCGTCTTGAAGGTGAATGCGGTTTCGACCACGCCCACGACGTCTACCGCGAAATCTGCGAAACCGCCGACCATGTGATACTCGACGATGGGGTCTGCCCACGAAGCGAACGTGAAGTTGATCCGCTGTAGCACGATCAATCGCCAGACGGCTGCCCCGTACTCGGATGAGCATAGGCTGCCCTGGGGCTGACTGCAGCACGGTGATCCTTATTCTTGGAGTCAGACCTAGCTCAGCGAGCCGCTGCGCTGACCGCGTATTGGGTAGTATGCCCACCAGCTCAACTGTTTGTCCCGCCATGATTTCACTGAGGGTAATTGTAGGCGGTGCATTCACGTCGGCATCTCCATCAACTTTCGATTCCTCCAAGTTTATTCGTTCGGTCGGATAATGATGTGAGCGGCCACCTCACGACCCAGAACATGCATCTCATCATCGACGAGTATCGACTGAGGGCCATCGAATGGGGCGATCTCCTTGACCTCGATTTCCTTCCCCGGTTCTATCCCTTTCGAGGAGAGGTGCCTGATAAGTACCGCGCTCACTGGATGAATTCGTATAATGACTCCTCCCTCTCCTGGTGCGAGGTCGACCAAGGGTATACCTTCAGGAGAGGGCATCTCCCCCGAGGTGGAAGGGATTGGGTTTCCATGAGGGCAAGTCGTCGGCTGATCGAGGTATTCGGCCAACGCTTCGGTAACTACTGCATCAGTCGCGTGCTCAAGTCGGCAAGCCAGGTCGTGAACGTGATCCCAAGAAATTGCTAGATTATCGGTTAAAAAACACTCCCACAGCCGTTGCCGTCGGATGATGTTATTAGCTCGCTGGCAACCCTCTTCTGTTAAACGCACCCCCTTATAGGGTGTATGTTCTAGCAGACGCCGGTCCTCCATCCGATGGATCATCTCACTGGCAGAAACTGTGCAGATACCTAATCTCTCAGCCACCCACGTGACAGGTACTGGGTCCTGCTCAGAAGCCAGTTCGGCGATCGTTTTCAGGTACATCTCCTCACTTTCACCGAAATCGTGCAGTTGCTTCATCATCCAGCTCCATGTGTAAATGCAAAATTCACAGAGACTTGAAATCGGG
>JAUVOZ010000165.1 GCA_030598885.1 Anaerolineae bacterium
ATCACCGCCTCCCACAACGCACCACGATATAACGGTGTCAAACTTAAAGCCGCTTACGGAGGCTCCGCGGTGAGTGAGCAATGTCGCAGAGTGGAAGTTTATTTAAACGACAATGAGGCGCGCGGGCGGGGCCCAAACTTGATGGACTATGAGCAGGCTCGAGATGTGGGCCTTATCGAACGCTTCAACCCCACTCCATCCTATTACGATCACCTGAGAACACTGATCAACTTCGATGCTATCGCTGATAACCCGCAACACTTAGTGGTCGACTCAATGTTTGGTTCAGGCCGAGGTCAGATCAAGGGTATCCTACAAGGTAGCGGTTGTGAGGTGGTCGAGGTACGAGGCGAGATGAATCCTGGTTTCGGTGGCATCCATCCCGAACCGATCGCCCACTACTTGGGAGCTTTGGCCGGCGCGATTGCCGCTGGACATGGTCGGCTGGGTATTGCCACCGACGGTGACGGTGATCGTCTGGGCGCGATGGACGGTCGAGGCCAATACGTCGACCCCCATCGAATAATGGCCTTAGCGTTGAAGCATTTAGTGGAAAAGCGCGGCTGGCAGGGAAAAATAGTCAAGACCGTCTCCACCACCCAAATGATCAACCGTCTGGGGGAGAAGTACGGTCTGGAGGTAATCGAAACCCCAGTCGGCTTTAACTACATAGCTGATTGGATGCTGCGGGATGACATTCTTATCGGCGGCGAGGAATCGGGCGGAATCTCTTTTAAAGGACACATCCCTGAGGGTGATGGGATATTGATGGGTTTACTACTCGTGGAGATAGTTGCCACCGCCGACAAGCCACTTGACGAATTGGTGGCTGATCTCTTGAATGAAGTCGGTCCGGTTCACTACACCCGCCTCGACCTGCGCCTGTCACGGCCTATCCAAAAAGAACGCATGGTTAAAGAGCTTGCGGAGACCGCCCCGGTAGAAATCAGCGGTATATCAGTGAACGATATCAACACAATGGACGGCATTAAGTATCTATTGGAGGATGATTCCTGGTTACTGATTCGCCCATCCGGTACCGAACCTGTGCTGCGAATATACGCCGAGGCCAGTGAACCGGAAAGAGTCAAGGCGCTCTTGGACCATGGTAGATCGATCGCCGAGAGTAAGGACTAACTCATCGCCACTCGTTAGGCTCATCCATCCGGTCTGACGAACGCCGAGTCACCCTTAGACCGCAAAACGCTATACTGCACAACCACACCGACCAGGAAGAGCACAACGACCAAACCAACGCTGCCTTGGATGCCCCATCCGAACATCACAGCTCCAATCGCCGAGGAAAGAATGACCATCCAGTGCTTGTAAAGCGTCAGAAGCGCTATCCCGCCGATGATTCCGCTGATGATCACAATATAAATGGATGGCGACGATTCAAGCAACAAGCTCCAGAGACTATTCAAAATATATACTCCCCCTACAGCACCAATTACGAACAAAGCGAAATTATGTACAACTTGCGCTAGCCAGATGCCGATCAGACCACCCAGCGCCAATCCGATAATGATAAGAGAAAAATACTCCGATAGTCTTTGCCCGAGCCAGGCGCCCAGTACTGCGCCGATCAGGAACCCGGGCAACACCACCACTAAACGGTAAATTTTCCACCCGACGACCAATAATAAAAACCCGGCCAGCATCGCTACCACGCTCAAAACTCTCTGCGCTGGACCCAGGTTGGTTACAAGATCATAGATCCCAACCGATTCGAGATCAAGACCGCTACTGCAGGAGGCCAGTGACATCGCGCAAATCAAGGAGAATAAGCCAAGCTTGAGACGCAGACAACTCGATCGACATCCCCCGCCAACGATCTCAATCCAGCCATGTCGTTTCACTTCACCCTCCGGAATAGAATTCATAACCTGCATCCTCATACTCCCTCTCCCACGCTTGGATGTTTACAGTGCAGTCCTTAATCAGTCGCAAGTTTGCAGACATACACCAGAAACAGGCGGGAGAGCAACCCAAGAAACAACCAGGTTTGGAAATGAGAAGAGGCTTTAAGCCGGCTCAGCTTGTCCAACAGAGGGTGCAGGTTGGTGGTCAGTTTGGTAACCGCGACCTATCCACTCTTATGTCTCAACAATCGGTACTTCAATTGTGAATACGCTGCCAACCCCTTGTTCGCTTTTAACAGTCACTCGACCACCATGTATGGCAACGATCCCCTTGCAGATAGCTAGACCTGATCCAGTACCTTGCTGCTCCCGTTTGGCGCGATCGATTTGATAGAAGGCACTGAACAGCGATGCCAATTCACTTTCCGGGATGCCAATACCTTGATCTACCACCATCACCCGCAGGTAATCGGAATCAGCCTCCGCCTTTAATAGCACCCACTCACTGTCTAATTTTGAGAACTTAATAGCGTTATCCATCAACCGGCCGATGGCATCACCTAGATACGTCTCATCCGCCATGATCGCCGGCAGATTCTTTGGCACCTCCAAGTTTAATTTCAACCCCCGCCTCTCGGCAGCTGCCTGATAACCCCGGCCGATTACCCGCAGCCAAGCACAGGTATCCGAAATTTGATGTCGGCGTAGACGATACGCATTATGAGCTTCCCCCGTCTCAAGTTCTACCAGGGTTATAAAATCCTCCACCAACCGATTCAAGCGTGCAGCGCCTTTGCGAATCCCCTGTACAAATTGGCGGAATTCATCAGCCGAAAGTGCTCCGCTATCCATTTCGAGCATCTCGGTATAGTTGAGGATATATGCCAACGGAGTTCGGAATTCATGACTCAATGCGAGCAATATTTTGAGCTTAAGACCAGCTATCTCCTCATCGCGCTGTCGGCGTAAATCCCCCCAACGCGACAACTTGGCCCGCACAGTGATCAGAAGATCTTCCTCATCAAAAGGTTTGGTGATGTAGTCATCAACCCCCAACGCCTTGCCCCTACGGATATCTATCTTCTCTCCACGCGCAGTAAGAAAGAGGAAAGGGACACCGATCAGCTCTGGTCGTTCTTGAACCTGCGCATGGAATTGAAATCCATCAACATCCGGCATCATAATGTCGGAGATAATCAAATCTGGTCGCTCTTGTTCAAGGGCATCCAACGCTTGCCGACCGTTAGCCGCTGTCACCACCCGATAACCAGAAATTTCCAGCAGATCACGGATCCCCTCCAACAGAGTCAGATTATCCTCCACAACTAAAATAAGCGGCTTGGACATTTCCATTTCAGCCTTCAGTAGTCAGTAGAAGCCAGATGGGCATCTTGATTTCTCACCCCATTCAGCTGTCAACACCCTGCTGGCCAGCGTGATCTTAGATGTCTCGCGGCCTAATGCATGCACCAGGCCGCCATCAAAATTCTATTTACCCCCATCAGTTTGCCCCAAATAGCACTCATCCGCAAGCGTTACGTTCAACCCATTCCAACAATTCTAAATGAGTTCCATATGAAAGAGCTAGTTAGCGCGCGGGGTCGAGAGCAACTTATAACCTCTCCCCCTTTGGGTAATTAGGTAGCGCGGGTCAGCCGGGTCTGATTCGATCTTGCTCCGCAAACGACTGACCAGCTTCTCTACCCTGGCGTCATCGACTTCACCCAGGTAATTCTCTCCCCAAACGCTGGTCACGATGTGGTACTTATCAGTTATTTTATCAAGACGATCGCAGAGTAATGATAGCAGACGAAACTCAAGGTCAGTCAGCACAGGTATGCGGATGCCGTCTACCCACACATCACCCGAATCAGCATCAAGGTATACACCCTGAGTCGCAACTTCAGGACCGCGTGCCTTGCGCGCGAGGAATTCGGCAAAAATGGGTGAAAACGGCTTACCCTGCTGGAGGAGGGCCAACCTTTCTAGATGACGCAATTGCTGGCTGGGTAAACCGGCCTCTACATCGAGAGTCAGCGTCAGAAGACTATCCTGCTCTTCAACGGTAAGTTGGCTCCAGATTTTCAAACATTCCACCCGAGCCTGTGGGTCCTGGTGGACAACACCAGACTCATCTCCTTCCCATTCTGCCGGTAATTCAGCTAGTACTTGGGCAGTCGCAATCAACATGCCCGGATGCCCACCAGAAAGATGATGACATATCTTCTCCCGCTCTGGAGTCAGCGACGATAAGTCTGATGATTGAAGCAGGTGGCTCACTTCATCGTCATCCAACAAGGGCATGGGATATGTAGAATGAGAGAACATCTCGGCGAATTCGTGCTCAA
>JAUVOZ010000183.1 GCA_030598885.1 Anaerolineae bacterium
CCGGCATACATGTCCATCAAGACCACTTCGTCACGCCGTAGAAGGATGTGGGTGGTCAAAGCCCGCAGCAAGGCGCTTTCGGGGCAGATGCAGCCTGAGCCGCCCAACTCGACAGCGCCTAGTTCAAGCAGACGCACGCCGCGGTGCAAAGCTGAGAAACGGTCGGGCAGGTCGTCGACACGGGGGTTGAGTTTGAAGAACCCACCAGTAGCTCCTGGTTGAGCGCCAGTGCGCTCGTATATCAACTCATCTAAACGTGCGATCGGGGTCAATTGGTTGAGTAATTCTTCAGGAAAGCCGAGCGATGCCCCCAGGCAAGGTGAAGGATCAGCGTCAATGGCCAGCACATGGAATCCCATGTCGGTATAGGTATATGCCAATAAGCTGGTGAGTGTAGTCTTGCCCACACCGCCCTTACCGGTGATTGCGATTTTCATTCTTGTCCTCATGGTTCGACTTCCGAAGTCCTGCAGGACTTCGGAAGTCAATAGCTGCAAGTAGTTGTTGGTTTTGAATCGTGATTTACCGAATTTCTACAATAGTTCATACTTCTCAAGTAAAGGGCGCGGGTTGATTATGTTGTAGCTGAGGGCGGCCTCCTCGGGTAGTCCGAAAGCCAAGGCCATGAGTTGGGTAAAGTACAGCACCGGGATGCGAGGCAGTCCTTTTATCTGTATCTGTCTACCATCAATGTTAGAGTGGCACATTGGGCAGGCAACCGCGATGACATTTGCGCCCCGGGCAATCGCGTTGGATAAGATATCACTGCTTAGTTCAAGCACCAGGTTGGTCTGGGTCAGAGATAGTGACCCGCCGCAGCATGCGACTTTACGATCCCAATCGATAGAATCAGCGCCTAGCGTCTCCATCAAGTGATCCATCCCCATAGGATACTCAGGCTCTTTTGAGCCGGTGACCTTGGGTGGGCGGGTGAGCAGGCAGCCATAGTAGGAGGCGACCTTGAGCCCCTTCAGTTGACGTTTTACCTTGGCCTGGATGGAATCTAATCCGATGCGATCGACGATGAAGTCGAGCAGCGATGAGATGGCAACGCTGTCCTGGTATTGGTAGCCGATCTCACGCTCAAGATCTTGTTTCAGAGCAGGGTCGAGGCGCAGATCGCGAGCTGCAGTCCGGAAACGGCTGAAGCACATCGCGCAAGGCATAGTTACCTCGTTTAAACCTTCCTGCTCGTAAAGTACCAGGCTTTCTAGAGGCATTCTGACCGATAATCGATGATCCACACGATGGGCAGGAGTGGAACCGCAACAGATCCAATTCTTTGGTTCGATGGGATTTATGCCGAGAACATCAAAGACAGCCTGAGTGGAGAGGTTAAATTCCTTGGCTATTGAGTGCAGCGAGCAACCGGGGTAGTAGCCCACTTCGTTCGTGGGGCGAGAAGCGGGAGCCAGCGGCACTTCTTTACGACGCCGTCGTACTATACTTGGCAGCAGGTTTATCTTACGGTGCTTGAACATCTCCAAGCCAAGGTCTAGGTCTTTAAAGAACTGACGGGTGCGAAGTTTCATCTCAGCGATCAAGCCGAGTTCATACGACCGACCTAAGATGTCGACATCGCGCAGGAAGACCTTGTTAAAGGTGGCGACATCCGGCACCTGTGGTTTGATTCCCTTGGCCATGGCTTCACCAACAATGAAATCCATTACTCGGGCGACGTCGATCCCCTGCGGACAGCGGGTGGTGCAGGTCTGGCAGGAGGCGCACAGCCATGGTGTGCGGCTATTGAAGATCAGGTCTTCCATCCCAAGTTGAGCCGCGCGCATTACTTGGTTAGGAGCAAGATCGAAGTGCTCGGTCAGGGGGCAGCCGGAGGTGCACTTGACGCAGTGGTAACACATATAAACGTTTTCGCCGGTCGCTTGGCGGATGCGGTTGGCCAAATCGGTGCTAATTTTGGTTTCCATTACAGCCTCGCTAAGCCGCCGTCTTGGCTTCTGATGTGGAGGGGGGAGCCGGTTCGGGACGTGGGTACAACCCAGCGCCGTCGACTATCGGTTTGACCGCCTCCTCCCATTCGATGGCCATGATGTGCACTCCAGCGACACCCTCGATCTGCTGCAGTTGCTGGATTAACTCGATGGCGATCTTGATCCCCTCGTGTCGCCACGCCTCTCGACGGGCTTTCTTGTCCTGTTCATCGATACCTTTGGTAGCCCTGGTCATACGATCTACCCAGGTGTTGGGAACATCTAAGCCGGGCACTTGGTCCCGCATGTACCTGGCCATCCCAGGCGACTTGAGTGGTCCGATCCCCGCCAGGATGTAAGTCTGCTCGTGCAAACCGAGTTCGCGAACCTTCTCCATATATTCGGTAAAGCGCTCGATATTAAAGATTAGCTGGGTCTGGATGAAATCCGCTCCTGCCTTCACCTTCTTCTCCAGCCGGTATGGTCGCCATTCGAATGGATCGCCGAACGGGTTGGCGGCTGCGCCGACGAAGAAGCGGGGTTCGACGCCTTTCATCTCGTCGCCGCACTGGAAGCAGCGCTGATCACGCATGCCGGCCACCATCTGGGTCAACTGGAGAGAGTCCAGGTCGTGGACGTTCTTGGCGGTGGGGTGGTTGCCGAAGGATTGGTGGTCGCCGGTCAAGCAGAGCACATTACGCATGCCCAGGGCATAGGCGCCCATCAGGTCAGACTGTATCGCCAGGCGATTGCGATCACGGCAGGTCATCTGGATTATAGGTTCCAGGTCTTCCTGTACCAAAATCGTACCGGCGCCGATGCTTGACATGCGCACGATAGCTGTCTGGTTATCAGTAATATTTGCGGCGTCACAAACACCCTTCAACAGTTGCACTTTTTTACGAATGACCTCGCCGTCAGCGCTTTGGGGTGGGCCGAGTTCGCCGGTGACCGCGAAGTGGCCGGCGCGTAAGATGCGCTCAAGTCTCGAACCTGACTTGTAACCGTCGGTGTGTGTCTTGGTCATGGCTTCGCTCCTCTCCGGCTACTCGGCTTCTTCGGAAACCAGGCGTAGGTCTTCGCGGGTGATCTTGCGCGGTCCGCCATCGCGGCTGGTGGACCAATCTTTAGGTGGTTGGATCTCCAGCATCAGGTGCAACCGATCTTGAGCTTTTAGTTTGTCGTAAATCAACTGCCATACGCACGGAGTATCGGGATTGATCTCGCATACGCCATTTTGTGAGCCACCACACGGCCCATTGAGTAACTGCTTTGCGCAGCGAGCGATGGGGCAAATACCACCGGTCAAGCCGAGGATGCATTCGCCGCATGCGGCGCAACGCTCCTCCCAGATTCCTTGTTCAATGGGAAGCCCCAAGAAGGTGGTGTTCAAACCTGGCACGACAAAAGCCTCAGGAAAGCGCTCAGCCAACGCCTGCACGCCGATACCACAACCCAGTGAGACCAAAACATCTACCTCGCGCACCTGTTCGCCGATGGGGTCGATGTACTCCCACTCGCACTGCCGTTGGACTGTGAGATCGGTGACCTCTTTTGGGGCTCCGTCGAGTTTCGACGTCATGCGCAAGCTAGTGGCCAGGATGCCGGCTTCCTTTTCGCCGCCAGCAAAACAGACCGTCACACAGGTACCGCAGCCAACGACTAACACCTTCTGCGTCTCAGCGATCAACTCCTTAATTTCCTGTAATGGCTTCTGTTCTGCGACAATCATTTTTTCTCCTCGAAGGTCCGCTATGGTCGTGCACTTGTCTGTTGCTTCAGCCATGCGTCTCTTTATTCTAA
>JAUVOZ010000087.1 GCA_030598885.1 Anaerolineae bacterium
CCCACCATGACATCGGTGGTTATTGCCAGATCAGGAATGGCCTCTCGAGCTTCGGTGATGATACGGGCGTAGTCTTCAGATCGGATGAGACGAC
This sequence comes from Anaerolineae bacterium, assembly GCA_030598885.1. Taxonomy (GTDB): domain Bacteria; phylum Chloroflexota; class Anaerolineae; order Anaerolineales; family E44-bin32; genus DUEZ01. The sequence continues at coordinate 95 of JAUVOZ010000087.1, forward strand.
CCATGCGTCGTAATGTACGATCGCAGCCAGATTGTAGCGGCAGGTGAAGATGACGACATATGCGCGGGCTCTGCATGATGGAGAATAAACCGTTGGGGATTCCCCAGGGTTCCATGGATGACAGCCGGACGCGGGGGACTTCGGTCTCAGCTAATATCGTGTGCAGAAGAGTGGTTAGATCGACGCAACCGGGTAAATCACGACCATAAGCGCTCAATTGTGCGCCAGTTAGCACCACCTCTTGTACTTCGCCAGCAATCGCCGATCGGATCTCATCAACCACGTGATCGATCGACTGGCTCCGGGATGGACCCCGGGCAATGGTCGCTAAGCAGAATGTGCAATAGTTGTCGCATCCGTCCTGGACCTTGACGAAGGCCCGGGTGCGTTTACGAGTTCCTGGAATCGGTTGACGTTCCAGTGGCTTCCAATCCAACTCATCGTCGGGTAGTCCAAGGACATATTGAATCAGGCGGTCTTTTCCCTCATTGGGAATCACCTGGGTCACGCCGGGAAGGGCGATAGCTGCCTGTGGTTCGAGATCGCTCCAACAACCGGTTAGGATTATCTGGGCTAGCTGGTTTCGGCGGTGCACTCTACGGGTCACACTACGCGAATCAGCTGCTGCGGCTGCGGTTACACTGCAAGTGTTGATCACCACCAGGTTGCTCTCCTCTGGCGTGGCGACCAGCTTATGACCAGCCTGCCTGAGTTGGTGGGCCATGCGTTCGATTTCGCTCTGGTTCAACCTGCATCCAACGCTGTCGAGGAAAACTTTCATCGGGGATTCAAAGTTAGTAAGTCTCTACTATGGCATGATAACGGAGAATCTTTCAAACAGGATTTCAGTGCCGGGTTGAGTGTAAGTTCCAGCTATGAGCCCCACATCACCTTGTGACCATTCTGAAGTCTGGACCTGAACCTCTTGCACGCCGTTGATGTATAGGGTCAATACATCCCCAATGCATTCAGCCTGGATAATGTTGGTGATTGATCCCTGAATGATTGCTTCTGAGGGGAGCATCGAATCATCACTCATCAGGGTCTCAACGCCATCTCTGTAGACTCCTATTCCGCTGTATCCATCGCTCGAGATTAAAAAAAAGTAGAAGTTCTGTGCATCCTGATAGCGACAGAGTACACCGAATACATTGTTGTCTGATCCATCTGCTTTTGTTGCAGAAACCTGAATGCGGACATCTGAAAACTCAAGGTGGGGGCGAGCCCAAGCGCTGGTTTCGGGTGTGAAAATACCAATGCGGTAAGCCCCATCAGCGTAATCGGTTACGTAGGTGTCGTCAATATACCGATCCCATCCGCTTGCTACACGAGAGAAATCATCCTGAAAGAGAACTGCTCCTGTCTCCACTGGGGGTTCTAGCCAGGTGCAGGATTGGCAAACTACTAAGAGAACGAGGGTCTTCAGTAGAAGGGATGGGCGTAAAAACATGCGATTGGGCATAAGCACTCTCGGCGATGCTGAATTCTAGCACAAATTAACAACACTGAAGAATTGGAATCGGAAACCGGATTATCGTGAGGGAAGGTGTCCTCTTTCCTGCTAGCGACTGTTTTTCTACCGACTCATTGCTAGGTAGAGTTTAGGGGTGGATGTGAACTAAGACACGCTTGGCTAACTGGCCAATAGGGCCGCCTTGGTCGAGCTGGATTGCCATCTCGAGGCTAGCTCGAGCCCGACTTAAATCCCCCTGTGCTTGTCGAAGTAAGCCTAAGTGGAATTGACTAGCAGCTCTGTGCGGCTCGAGATTTATCGCCCGCCAAAGCAGGCGGTCGGCTAAGTGGAGATTCCCTAATAGAAAGTGGGCATAACCAAGGGTATCGATTGCGGCGGGATCATCCGGGTTTAACACTAGGGCGTTGCGCGCGGCTGGTAGCCCAAGGGTCTGGACTTCGATCTCACTAGCAGTGGAGTATTGTGCTAGGAGCAGCCAGAATCTCGGATCTTCCGGTGCAAGTTCGGTAGCAAGCCGGAAGGCGGCAATAGCCAGACGTATGTCACCCAGAGCGAAATATGCCGCGCCCAGTTCAGCGGGAACAGCGGGGTTGGTTGGGTCGAGGCGAGCAGCGATTTCGAGCTGCTGGCGTGCGCGCTCGGGCTGGTTTAGTGCCTGCCAGTGTAACGCAAGGAAAATCCGGGGCAGGGCAGCAGTCGGGTTTGAATTTACGGCCGCTTTCAATGGCTCTAATCCATTCCGACCGGCGCGATCGAGCGCCAACCCTAAGTAGGCACGTGCCTCAATATATTCGGGATTTAGCTCCAACGCATGTTGAAACGCCCATACCGCGCTAGTCCATTCGCCATGTCTGACCAACGTCTGACCGACTTGAGCCAAGCTGTAGGATCGATCTTCAGCCGGTCGAGCGTCTTCGATTGCACGAATAAGGTCCAGGGCAAGGGAGTTAACGCTAGAGTTTAGTTCATTCGCCAAACGCAGGTGTTGTATGGCTATTTCTGGTCTAATCGTCGCGGTCACCACAGCAAGGGACATGCGGATATCAGGATCAGTAGGATCGATGAAGGCAAGTTCTTCTAGGATCGCTTGTGCCGCGGTTGGGTTACCCTCCATCAGATAAGCTTGGGCTAAATCTTGGAGGAATTGGGTTGGCCTCAGGCAAATTCCATCTGCTTCCATCCAAATATTGGCAGCCTCAGCCGTGTTGCCAATAGCCAAAAGTGCCCGACTGCGCAAGCAGGCATGGGTTGGATCCGACGAAGCCAGCGATGTTTCAGCTTCTAGGTGTTTTAGAGCAGCCAGTGGCTCACCAGCAGCCAGGGCGATCTCTGCTGCTTGCGTGTGTAATCCCTCGAGCGCGGGCTCGAAAGCCATGGCAACGTCAAGGAAGTCTAGCGCAGAATCCGGTCGACCAGACTCCAAAGCCACGATGGCTGAGCAAATGGGGGTCACCATCGGCTGTGGTATTGGAGTCGGACCGATGATGACGAGCAGCACGAGAGCAACCAGGATATGAAGCCACGGGATTTCTAGTTTATCTAACATCGTGAACTAAGCACCAAATAGAATTATAGCCATACAGCTGCTATTCGGCGAAACACCCACCGAACTTCCGAATTCATCTGGCACAAGTGTCAAGGTCCCAGTAGGTGATCGGCAGGATGGCCCCATGGTATTTGTCCCTGGCATACGGAGCGACTATAATCTCATCGGTCTATAGGAGTCGAAGTACATAGATTCAAGCCTCACGGCTGGGAAAATAAAATGGTACGGGACTTTTCCCAGAAGGAGGTAGCCACAATCTCGTAGGGCCTGCGTCGCTTATGCATATGAAAGCCGTAATTAATGTGAGCCGAGTAAATTAAAAAAAGATTCAGGTACATATCGCCCGCACGGCTAAGGATTGAGAGACTGCACTTTTCCTTAATTCAGACGGATTATGCCTTTGGACATCGACGCGATAAGCTATTATGCTGCGAGATGTCCACTTACGACCCTATCGACTGGCAGGAGGCGCTAGCTTTATCCGGCTGGACGTCAGACTGCAATATAATAAACCCGCTATAGCACAGGTGAGGGAAGGAGGATATCTTGAATATCGTTGTCTGTGTTAAGCAGACGCCGGATACGGCAGCTACGGTTACCGTTGAGGATGGCATAGTTTCATGGGGGGATTCCCCATTAGTGCTTAATCCGTGGGATGAATATGCTGTCGAAGAGGCGCTGCGAATCAGAGAAGCTCACTCTGGCCAAGTTACGGCCCTCAGCCTGGGACCGGAGGCTGCAATGGAGGCATTAAAATTGGCCTTAGCCATGGGCTGTGATCAGGCCATCCTGATCAATGATCCTGGGTTGACCGACGCGGATCCACTGGTGGTCTCCCAGATTCTTGCAGCAGGCATCAACAAGATCGGCGAGGTTGATTTGGTTCTCTTCGGTCGGGGATCAGTGGACAATGACACCGGAATTACTGGACCCCAAGTCGCTCGTCGACTCAATTGGCCAGTTCTCAGTCTCGTAGCCGCCATCACCTCACTTGATCCGGAGGGAAGGACCATCGCCGTCGAGCGTATGCTTGATGAGGGTCGTCAGCTGGTTCGCAGTCCCCTACCTGCAGCGGTCAGTGTGGTGAAAGGGATCAATGAGCCCCGCTATCCATCTTTCATGGGTATCCGCAAGGCCTCTCGGGCTGAGATTCCAGTATGGTCGACATCTGATGTCGGGTTAGATGAGGCTCCGACGCCAGCGATGACCTGGCCAGAAGTTTTCGCCCCGCCGAAAGTTGAGACTGAGTGCGAGATGATTGAAGGCGAGACTTCGGAGGAAGTCGCCACCAGGTTGGCTGACCGGCTGATCGAGGAAAAGGTGATCTGATGGCTAATAAAATCTTTGTTTACATCGATCACTTTAATGGTCAGGCTCTGCCGGCCTCATGGGAGGCGGTTGGAGTGGCGCGCACGTTAGCTGACCATTTTAGCAGTGTGGTTACCGCCGTCGTCCTGGGCTACGAGGTGGAAGGGCTTGCCAACCTGTCTATTGAATATGGGGCTGACCGAGTGCTAATGGGGGATGATCCTGAGTTGAAAGATTACCGGCCGGAACCATTCGCCGAAATGGTCTCACAACTGACGACAGAGGCTGAAATACTAGTCCTTCCGACTACCAGCAGGACCCGAGAGTTGGCGGGTATGGTGGCTGTCGATCTTGAGACTGGAATGGCGCCAGACGTGATAACCTTTGAGATCGACGGCGATGCCGTGCTTGCTACGCGACCGATTTATGCCGGCAAGCTTCTGACTAAAGTGGTTTGTCGCGAAAAACGACCGCAGATCATTACCCTTCGAACACGGGCTTTCCCTAAACCCGAGCCTGATTCTGGACGAAGTGGAGAGGTCATTCGGGTCGAGGTCGTCATGGGTGAGGTCGTCACCGAGGTGACCGGCTACACAGAGTCTGAGGCTGGTGTTAGCCTCGCCGATGCGGCGATCATCGTTTCGGGAGGGCGCGGCGTCTCGTCCAATCCCAAGCTCACTCCTCCGGATGAGATCACTGATGAGAAAGAGCAGGAGATGTGGCGAGCTCAGCAGGGCTTTGCCCTTGTTCGCCAGCTTGCTGAAACACTCGGCGCGGCCATGGGAGCTAGCCGAGCAGCGGTCGATGCTGGTTACATCCCCTATCCACACCAGGTTGGTCAGACAGGTAAGGTGGTATCACCAGACCTTTATGTTGCCTGTGGAATCTCGGGTGCCATTCAGCACTTGGCTGGAATGCGAACATCAAAAGTGATCGTGGCGATTAATAAGGACTCAGAAGCTCCGATCTTCAAATTGGCTCGTTTCGGTGTTGCTGGGGATCTGTTTGATATCGTACCAGCGTTTACGCGGGCCTTAAAAGAACGGTTGGGAAAGTAGGTTAAAACGTACTGCCCACCCGTGGATTTCATGGAGTATTGTTAACTGTACTGAAAAGACTCAAGCGCGAGAAAGGGAATGTTCATATTTATCCCCTTTTCTAGTCGGTGGTTGCTTTTTCAACAGACTCGTCATTATGTACTGATGCATGGCGCACGAAGGTGCGCCATGCTGCACGAAAGGGAGGATCACAGAAGTAGCTCCTGAATTGGCCATCCAGTTTGCGGTGTTTCATAATGTTGAACAGAATACATATCCCCTATGGCAAGCTTGAGTTACTGGGTAGGTAATGATATTCACTGCTCCATCTGGCTGGCTAAGTTACCGGAACTTCTAAAGTGCCGGTAACCTGAAAGAGGTTTCATAACTACATAGGTATTTGGTAGTTTGGAATAGAAACTTATCAGTCCATACGAATTTGTAATACAAAGGTGTAATGATCAGTTCGTTTTTTTTACACAACGGTTAATTATTACATGCGATCAACTGATCAAAATAAGCGTGCCCCGCTAATCCTAATCGTCCTAGGATTGAGTTGCGGTCTATTAATACTGCTATGTGCAGCTTGTGGGTTGGCTGGAATTTGGCTGCGATGGTCTGGAATATTGCGGCCAGTTACTAAATTAGGAACCCCCCCAACTCTACCTTCATTAATAACCCCTGTCCTCTTGGAGACACTTGCACCAACCCAAACAGCCTCACCGATGTCTCCAACACCAAGTGAATTAAGTTGGCCTCATCAAACTGAGGGAACTATCGTCTTTACCTGCTTCATTGACGGGTTCGATGAAATCTGCTTGATGGACGCTTCTAATGATCAGGTGCAGCGACTAACCTACGAACAGGCAACAGATTTCTACCCTTCGTTGAGCCCTGGTGGAGATACTATTGTGTTCTCTTCTCGGCGAGATGGTCGGTTTGAGATCTACAGCATGGATCTGACCGGGGGGAATCAGGTTAGGTTGACGGAAGGTTTGGGTAGTTTATTCGCTCCAGCCGTTTCCCCTGATGGCCACAAGATCGTCTTTACCAACGCGCTGGGTGGTCATCAAGCGATTTGGATCATGAATCACGACGGCAGCGACCCCCAGGCTCTGACCTATGGGACCAGGGACGATATTGACCCGACATGGTCTCCAGATGGACGTCAAATTGCATTCGCTTCCAATCGGGGTGGTTCGCGCCAACTGTATATTATGGAAGCTGATGGCGATGAAATCAGGCAGGTGACCCAGGGAACACTCCATATGGGAGGCCGAAACGACTGGTCGCCAGATGGTAGTGCCCTGGCTTTCTACGCCGGCCCCAGAGGGGATAGGAATATTTATCTGGTTGATATTGAGGGTGGATACTTGCAGCAGTTGACCGATGGTGGCGACAATCTGGCCCCAAGCTTCTCGCCTGATGGGCAATGGATCGCTTTTACCTCGTTTAGGGATGGGAACAACGAGATATTCATCATACGGGTTGATGGATCTGAGATCATCCGATTGACTCACAACATGCGCTCCGATTGGCAACCACGTTGGGGTCCAAATAAGTGACCGGAACTTCCTAAGAGCTGGTCACCTCAGTCACTTGGGAGACTCCACTAGCTTCTGATACAATCTGACCGGTGTTCCTTGAGGTGATTATCGCGATCGAAAATTGGTAAGTCATCCTTAGCGACAAGAAGTCTTGGATCTTTATCGCGAAGTGAGCGCCATAGAACATAAGGAGGTGCTCAATGAACATTGCCGTTTTGAGCGACACCCACGATAACATTTGGAGGCTAGAGGAGGCAATGCCTTACCTTCGTGCTGCCGATGTGGTGGTCCATTGTGGTGATCTATGCTCGCCGTTTGTTATTCATCAAATAGGTGAAGGGGTTGGGGATACGCCGGTGCATATTGTATGGGGTAACAACGACGGTGACACTTTCCTGCTCTTAAAGGTAGCTCAGGCTTTTAATCATGTGGCTCTTCATGGTCCTTTCGCCAAATTAGAGCTTGGCGGGTTGCGGGTGGGTTTGAATCATTATCCGGGTATCGCCCGTGGCTTGGCGCTATCGAGAGAATACGATCTAGTGTGCTATGGGCATGATCACATCGCTCATGAAGAAACTGTTGGTGACTGTCTCCTGCTTAACCCAGGCGAATTGATGGGATTGAAAGGGTGCAGCACTTTAGCTCTCGTGGACTCAAACAGTCGAGAGGTCACCTGGGTAAATCTGTAAGTTGAAGAAGTAGAAACGCCCTGGTATGCAACCAGGGCGTTTGGTACCCCTGCGGCGACTCGAACGCCGGCATCTGCCTCCGGAGGGCAGCGCTCTATCCACTGAGCTACAGGGGCGTGATGGGCAAATTGTAACTTATGAGTTTCTGAACTTCAAGCTTTGGCGTTATGAGTTTATTCCTTCGTCAAGCTCCCCTCGACAAACTCCCCTCGGTTGTACTCGGGACAGGCAGGACAGGCATGGCGAGCGGGGGATCTCCTCCAGAGCATCGTCATGGAATGAAGTTAGTACCGTGGAGACTCCTCGTAACGCAGTTGCTCGGAGTGACGCCTCCCTGGTTAATGTCATCCCGAGCGAGTAGTATGAGCGAGGGATCTCCTCCGGAGCTTCGTCAGGGAATGAAGTTAGTACCATGGAGACTCCTCGTAACACGGCTGCTCGGAGTGACATTAATGGGGAGGGGTCTCCTCCAGAGCTTCGTTTGGGCATGAACGTTGTACCGGGGAGACTCC
>JAUVOZ010000027.1 GCA_030598885.1 Anaerolineae bacterium
AGGGGTAATCAGCCTGGATGAAGCAGTGCGCCGGATGCGCCGTGCGACCCGTCAATTTGTCCGCCGTCAGTCGAATTGGTTCAAGGCGGATGACCCCCATATCCACTGGTTTGAAGCTAGGCAAGGGGTTGAGGTAAGTATTGAGGAGTTGGTCAGGGCATGGCTTGGGGAGAATGGTTATTGACAAAATGTGTTGAGTGACATTAATCATGGGTTATTAAAACACTACAAACCTATCCAAGAGGAACCAGGAGAGGGCGGAAAGACCGGCTGACGCCGGAATAGTGAGCAGCCAAGCGGTTATGAAATCACCGAGGATGTTCCAGCGGACTTTGCTAATACGCTCGCCTGCTCCAGTACCGATAATCGCCGAACTCATCACTTGTGTGGTGCTCACCGGGCCGCCCAGCAACGCGGCGACTAAAATGACAGATGCCCCAGCTATCTGAGAGGTAAATCCGTGTACTGGGCGGATCCGAAACATCTTCCCACCCAGCGTCCGTATCAACTGCCACCCACCAAGCGAAGTGCCGAGTGCAATCGCCCCCGCGCAGGCAGCAATCACCCACAGTGGGACACGAAAACTTGGTAAATCACCCACCAGTACCAACCCCAAGGTGATGACCCCCATGGTCTTCTGGGCATCATTGGTACCATGGCTTAGCCCAAGTCCAATGAGGGTAAGTATCTGCATCCGTCGAAAGAAGTGGTTGATGCGTGGGCTAGCATTACGGAATGCCCAAAATGTGAAACGAATAACCAAGAAGCCGACTGCAAATCCCAGTATCGGCGAGATCAACAAAGCCACGAGTATTCTTAGAAAACCGCCTAATTGCACGACATGCAGGCCGCTGGAGAGCACCGATGCTCCTAATAAACCGCCGATTAACGCATGAGAAGATGATGACGGAATGCCGAAATACCAGGTGATGAGATTCCACAGTATGGCACCGATAAGCGCGGCTATTATGACATTAGCCTGTATGGCTTTATGATCAAGCAACCCTTTCCCGATAGTAGTCGCCACGGCTACACCAAAGAGGAAAGGCCCGGCGAATTGGGATAACGCTGCTAATAAAAGCGCTACGCGTGGACGTAACGCATGCGAGAAAATCACGGTCGCCACGATGTTTGAGCTATTGTGGATGCCGTTGAGGAAGTCGAACAGGAGCGCTAGAGCCAGCAGAATAGGGAACATAATTAAAAGATTAATTCAAACGAATACTGATGGAGTATCCCAGAGCTAGGTTCGTCAACCTGATTTACCCCAATTTTCTGAAAGTGTCTTATTAGAGGGAAGTCTACCACAAAGCAAATCTCTTGGCGGAAGCATGAAAGTTGTTACCTTAATCGTCTTCTGAATTTGCCAGTCGGGCGCCCAAGCTCTGTACTGCAAGGATGGTTAGGCTGATCGCTAATCCGGGAAATAGGGCGAGCCAAGGGGCGTCTATCAGGTGCGCCCGACCTGTGTTGAGCATCGCACCCCACTCGGGGATGGAGGGGTCGCCGGCCAAACCAAGGAAAGTGAGTGTGGTCGTCCCCATAAACGCCCAAGCAAAGTGAGTGGTTGCTAAGGATAGCAATTGGCTTTGAGCGTTGGGCAGTATGTGGTGTTGGGCAACCCATGATCGTCCTGCGCCAAGGGCTACGGCGGCAGTGACGTACCCCCGCTCACGAAATTGGTGGAAGATGGTTCGAGCTAAACGGGCGAAACCTGGAGCTCCGCCGAAACCAACAGCCAGAATGACAGTTGGGAGACCTGGTCCCATCGCCGCGACGAACAACATTGCCAGGAGTAAGCCAGGGATGGCAAGCATAGCGTTAGTTATCCACATAATCGTGCGATCAAGCCATCCACTGATCGAGGCGGCGATCAAGCCGGAAAACCCACCTATGACCACCGTAATCGCGGTAGCCAGTAGCGATGCACCAGGGTTTAATCGAGCGCCATAAACCATTCGTGTCCAGACATCCCGACCAAGTGCGTCTGTCCCCAAAATATTATGTTGACTCGGGGGGGTAAGCGGTTCGGCTACTGGTTGGTAAGGACTGCCATTTGAGATCATCGGCGCGGTTATGCTCACCATACAAACAATGAACAACCAAACAGCAGATAACAGCGCCGGCAAATCACGTCTCATGCTGTTCTCCGAAGTCGTGGGTCGATCAGAAAGGCCAGAATATCAGCGATGATATGGCTAGCAGTGTAGAACAATGCTGCCAGGGCTACCACTCCTTGCGCGATGGGATAGTCGCCTTGCAGTATCGAGTTGACTAACAGGCGGCCTAATCCCGGTCGGGAAAAAACTGTTTCGGTAACCACTGTTCCGGCAAAAAGGTATGCAGCCTCAAGCGCGCTCAGCGAAGTGGCAGGTGGCAGTGCTGGTCGGAGGGCGTGCCATAAGAGGCGAACACCACGGCCTATGCCCCTTGCCCTCGCCGCAAGCATGTAGGGACTCCTCATACTTTCAACCAGACCGGCTTGGACAACCCGGGCAATGGCGCCCGCGGATGCGAAACCCAGAACCGTGGCGGGTAGTAATAGGCGCCTGGAAGCAATGATGCTAATCGAAGGAAAGAATTGCAGGATGTAGCGGTACAGCAACAAACTTATCACACCGGTGAAAGCCACCGGCAGTGCTGTGGCAAGACCAGCTACTCGAGCGGCAAGACGTCCAGCAGCTGAGTGTTCCTTCCAAGCAGCTGTCACTCCCAAACAGAGTCCAAAGAAGATGGCGAGACTTAACCCAGTGAGTGCAAGCACAATGGTTGCTGGTAATTGTTCTGCGATCACGACACTCACCGGGCGGCCAGTGTAGAGTGAAACCCCTAAATCGCCCCGTAAGAATCCTCTCAGGAATCGTAAGTATTGAATGAGTAAAGGGGCATCCAAGCCCAGCGAACGCCGCAGGGATTCGACTTGCTCGGGTGAGGCCAAACCTTGTGAGAGCAGGCTAGCGACTGGATCACCGGCAACAACCCGCAAAGCGAAGAACGTCAAACTGACCGCCGCCCACGCGGTGAGCAGGCCTTCCATTAGCCGCCGGGTGACGGTAGCTAATGCGTTATTCGTAGGTCGATCAGAATTGGATACCATCCCTGTGCGGAGAAATGCAATCCCTCGACGCGCTTATTGGCGACAATGAGGTTAACGTAGAATCGAATTGGAAGTAGTAGAGCCTCTTCCTGTACATCTGACACAAATTGCTGGTAGAGACGCAAGCGTTCTTCTGGGTCAAGTGATGTCTGAGCGGCTTGTAGGAGTAACTGGTCCTGCTCCGGATCGGCAAATCCGGTCCAATTATAGAGCCCATTGCTGGAGAAAAACGAACGTAGCAGGTCGGGGTCGGTTCCAAAGAAATTAATCCCAATGGCGTGGTACTCGCCCTGCGTTTGAGCCTGTTTAAGAGGACCGAATCCTGGGGCGACCTCCAAAATAACCCTGGCGCCGATGGTTTCCCAATCTGCCCGAATAAGTTGGGCTATTTCGGAGTTAGATCCCCATGGGGGTGAAACAATGCGGAGTTCGAGGGGGATGTTGTTCTTACTCCGTATGCCATCGCCATCCTCAGCAGTCCATCCGGTTGCCTCAAGCAATGCCTCAGCTCTGGTTGGATCGTAGTCGAGGATGAGATCCTGAGATTCGAGGTTGAAAGCGCTGGCTGAAAATGGGCTGTGGGCGACAACAGAGTAAACACCGAAAACGGTGTTAACTGCGTATGAACGATCAACGGCATGGATCAGGGCTCGCCGGACAATCGCATCATCCGTTGGTGGCAGTTGTGTGTTGAAGAAGAACTGCATCGGTTGACCTGGGATGGATACCGGATACAGGGTGAAATCAGCGTCGACCGACAGACGGGTGGCGTCGTGAGGTGGGACCTCACCGATGATATCAATCTCGCCACTCTCTAAGGCGAGCGCTCGGGTAGAGGAGTCTTCGTAGAAACGAAAGATGATGTTTTCGATATCCGCCTGCGGTTGAAGGTAGATTGAAGGAGCCCATGCATAATCTGGATTGCGATCAAGGGTTAGGCGGTCGTTCGGTATATACTCAACCAAGCGATAAGGTCCGGTACCAACCTGGTGGAATTGGTACTCCGCGGGTCCCCAAGTCTCGAATGCGGTCGGAGATGCCATGCCCAGGTAGACATCGGAAAGGGAATCGAGCAAGGGGGCATAGGGTTCGCTCAAGTGAATAGCCACCGTGTAGTCGTCGATGATTTCCACTTCTTCGAGCGGGCCAAGCATGAATACAGCTTTTTGGGAATGGTTATCAGGATCACGTATACGATCGAGATTGGCTAACACTGCTTGGGCGTTGAATGGTGTGCCATCGTGAAAGATCACGTCACGGCGAAGGGTGAATGTATAAGTCAATCCATCGGGAGAGATCGTCCAATTATCAGCTAGTCCGGGGACGAATTTGCCGGTATCGGGATTGAGGAAAACCAGGGTGTCGTATACCGAGTGGAGGGGGATGCCGAGTTCGGAGGAGGCGTTTAAATGGGGGTCGATGCCAGTGGGAGCAAGTGTCAATCCATAGATCAAGGTGGAGGGCTCTTCAGGTCCGGTGGAGCACGCGGCGATGCTCAGGAATAAGAAACTGAACACGAGTGTAATCAGAGTCAGGGATTGTATACGGGATTTCATTATTGACTAGCCAGCACCATCGCGCCGATCAAGCCGGCGTCGTCGCCTAAAGCTGCAGGGACGACCCGCAGGTCCTCCACGTAAGCTGGATTCATCACATGCGCGCGCAGCGAGCGTTCGACTGGCTCGAAGAGGAGCGGTCCAAGTTGTGATACACCTCCACCGAGGACGAACACCTCGGGGTTGAAAGCGTGAGCCAGATCAGCCATGTGACGACCGATAATTTCCCCGGCTCGCTCAATAATCTCGCCTGCAAGTGCGTCCCCCTCCTGTGCTGCCTCGCCAACGTCTTTCCCGGTCAGATGCCTTTTTTCGTCCAATTTTTTCGCTAGGATTGACGGTCGACCGGTTTCGATTAACGCGGTCGCTTGGCGGGCTAAAGCGGGACCGGCAGCAACAGCTTCCAGGTGTCCGAGTTGACCGCAGCTGCAAATCGGTCCTTCAGGCTCGACGGTCATATGACCCAATTCAGTTCCCAAGCCCTGGGCACCGAGCAACAGTTGTCCATCCATGATTACCCCACCGCCAATTCCGGTGCTTATCGTGAGGTAAATTAGATTTGAAGTGCCCTTTCCGGCCCCAAAACGCCACTCGCCTAACGCCGCGACGTTTGCATCATTGCCCACCGCTACGTGACAGCCGAACTGCTCCTGTATCAATTCTCGGATCGGGATATTTACCCAGCCAGGAAGATTGACTGCTTTGAGGATCACACCCTGATATGGATTGACCGGACCGGGAGATCCGACGCCGATTCGCAGGTTCTCGCGTGCTGAGGGTAGTATTGCCCGGATTGCTTCAATAATGCGGGTGATAACAGCCTGGGGACCTTCAGAAGCACATGTGGGTAATTTACTATGTTTTGTAGGTGGAGGCTCAGGGGTGGGAAAATACGCCACCCGGATATTGGTGCCGCCGAAGTCAATCGCGACGATTTGAGACATGTGGGCAGTATAGCATAGAGCCTTGCTGTTTAGCATCGCTCAGCTTAGAATGCTATTGAGATGGGCAAGAAAATCACCCCGATTCGCAAGCAGTATTTAGAGATCAAACGCCGCTATCCGGATGCGATTCTTTTTTTCCGTCTGGGCGATTTTTACGAGACCTTTGACCAAGACGCGGAAATCGCCTCCCGTGAGTTGGACATTGTGCTCACCTCACGCAACATCGCCAAGGGAGAGCGGATACCGATGGCCGGCATTCCGCATCATGCGGTTGACAATTATTTAGCGCGTTTGATTGAGAAAGGTTATCACGTCGCGATTTGTGATCAAGTAGGAGATGGACCTGTGCGAGGTCTGTTTCCCCGCGAGGTAGTGCGGGTTGTAACCCCGGGAACAGTGGTCGAAACTGACCTACTGCCCAGCGACGCTAATAACTACCTGGCCGCAGTTGTAACCGATGGAGATGAAGTGGGGGTGGCTTATGCTGATATCAGTACCGGTCAGTTCGCCACCACACAAATTAAGGCTGTAGATATATTCAGCGCCATCCGACACGAGCTAACCCGTCTCCAACCAGCCGAGGTGCTCACAGCGGAATCTTTTCCCCTGGAGGATGGATGGGAGGGGCATATTACCTCGTTGCCTGATTGGCGATTTGAAACCGAACGGGCTTTAGAGACTCTGAAGGACCACTTCGGAACGGTGACTTTGGATGGTTTCGGCTTGGGGGGAATGCCGCTCGCCGCACGAGCCGCAGCTGTGATTGTCGGCTACCTTGGCCAAACCCAACAAGCGGCTCTTAAATTACTCAAAAGCCTGTCAACCTACTCGCTTGATGAATTTATGGCCCTCGATACAGCCACGCGCCGGAATCTAGAACTAACCGAGACATTACGCACTAGTGAAGTACGCGGGTCGTTGCTGGGGGTTATCGACGCAACAGTGACCCCCATGGGACGCCGTCTTATCCGCCAATGGATCAGCAATCCGCTGTTGGACCTGGAACGTATCCATCATCGGCTTGACCAAGTAGACACGCTATATGCTGATGGCCTCTGGCGGGCAGAAGTACGCCAAGCTTTGAAACAATTAGGTGACTTAGAGCGATTGACCAACCGCGCCGCCGCTGGTGTTGCTGGGCCGCGTGATTTGGTCGGTTTGAGAGAGGTGCTACAACGGCTTCCAATAGTCATTGGTTTGCTGGAAGAACATAAAGAAGGCCCGATGGGTTCGTTAGTCACCAACCTTGATCCATCTCCGGAAGTGCGTGAACTATTAGAGCACGCTTTGACTGATGATCCACCGGCGACATTGGCCCATATTGGGGTTATTAGGTCGGGGTACTCGGAAAGATTGGATAGCGTAATAGAGTCTTCGCGCGAAGCCCGGGAATGGATGGCTCAACTTGAATCAGTTGAGCGTGAACGCACTGGGATCAAAAGCCTTAAGATCGGCTACAACAAGGTGTTTGGCTATTACATTGAAGTAACCAAAGCGAAGACCGATCTGGTACCCGAGGAGTATATCCGTAAGCAGACGTTGGTAAATGCTGAACGCTATATCACTCCCGAGATGAAGGAATATGAATCGCTCGTGTTGACTGCCGAAGAGCGTATTCGCCAGATCGAGGGTGACCTATTCCACGATCTCTGTCATCAAGTCGGTGAACGGGCTCCGCAGCTTCTAAAAACAGCTAGAGCTCTTGCCCGATTGGATGTGATCGGGAGTTTGGCGGAGACAGCTTCCAATAAGGGTTATATCCGACCGGAGGTGGTGGCGGAGAATGTGCTCGAGATACGCGATGGTCGCCACCCGGTAGTCGAAGAGTTCATCCAGAGCGGACGGTTTGTGCCTAATGACACCGTGTATGAGGATGGTGAGCGAGTGCGAATCATCACCGGACCCAATATGAGTGGCAAGTCTACCTATCTTCGCCAGGTAGCCCTCATCGCCCTGATGGCGCAGATGGGTAGCTATGTCCCAGCTCGCTCAGTCAGGCTGGGGTTGGTTGACCGCATCTTCACCCGTATTGGAGCCCAGGATGAAATTCATGCCGGTCAGTCGACTTTCATGGTTGAGATGGTGGAAACGGCCAACATCCTGCATCACGCTTCGATCCGTAGTCTGTTGATTTTGGATGAGATTGGACGTGGTACCAGCACCTATGATGGCGTATCCATCGCCTGGGCGGTTGTCGAATATATCCACAACCACCCGCGTCTGCGGGCAAGAACACTCTTTGCTACTCACTACCACGAACTAACCCATCTCTCAGATATCCTACCGGCTGTTCGTAATTACAATGTTGGTGTGTCTGATGAGGGCGGGCAGGTGGTCTTTCTACACAAGATTGTGCCCGGAGGAGCGGATAAATCCTACGGCATCCATGTCGCTGAGTTAGCGGGTCTGCCGCGGCCGGTGATCAACCGAGCACAGGATATTTTAGCGCTGTTTGAGGCGGAATCCAGCCAGGCGCGGGATAAGGAACAAATTCCAGCCCGTCAGATGGCATTGTTTCCAGAGACCAATCCCCTGCTAGAAGAGTTGCAGAAGATCGACGTCGCTTCGCTGACCCCTCTCGAGGCGCTCAATCGACTCTATGAATGGCAGCAGCGTTTCCTGAAACCGGATGAAAAAGAATAACATCTCTCGCAGGATGGAATCATGAGAGATGGAGGTTATGTGGCTGGGTTTATTCCCTGTCAGGCGGGTTTTTCAGATACTAAAACCGGGTACTCCTGCGGAACCGCTTCAGCGTCCTCAACCTCAAGTGCATGAAGCAGCTCGGATATTTTTTCTGCCTTGAGTTCTGCGTCCCTCCGGGACCATGTACGGCTTTTTATTTCCAGGAACCAACCATCCAGCTCCGGCTTTAATACCCGATCAATATTCACGAACAGTTCAACTCCTTGGAAACGTAACAGCCAGCGCAACCGGTCCTTGTGAATTTCTATCTCGTCGTGGGGGTTGAAATACTCGCGGTAAAAGCGTGAGCTTTGCTTGGCTGGTGCGATGAATCTCGAACGAGAGAGGAGAACTGAATTGGGATACTCTCCTTCCACCGCCGGTCCGGTTAAAGTCAACCGGTAGCGTACATTGGAGACGTTACCTCTTTCGTCGATAAAATCATCCTCCCGGTAGCGCAGGCGCCCTTGGTCAGGGTCGGAGAACGAGAAGTAATTATCATATTCAAGGTAGTGGGCAGTGCGGATAATCTCAAACACCCCGCTGTTTAATTTATCGAGAACCGGAGCTGGGTCGGGAAGGCGGACTTTGATCTGCACCTCGTAGCTCTCCTCCTGCCTGGCGCCGCCGATAGCCACCAGCTTGGAGAGGACTGATTCCTCGCGTTCGATGAGGAAAGCGTCGATACGTTTGGCGATGTCAGCCACAGCCTCTAACAAAGGAATTTCATCCAGGGTGAGCAACTTCCGCTCACGCATTAACCATTTCCCATTGACCATCACATCGGTCACATCGTTTGATTTAGAGGTGTAGACCAGGCGGGAGTAAATTGCGCCTGGATCACGATCGAAGTGGGGTAAATTGTGGGTGGTTTGCATATCCACCATTGTCAGATCGGCTCGTTTACCGGGCTCGAGAGAACCTATAAGATGACTGAGGTGCAGCGCTTTAGCGCCCATAGAGGTAGCCATTTCGAAAACCTGACGGGCTGGCAGAACGGTCGGATCCCCAGTGACCGCTTTGGCAATGAAGGTCGCCAACCGCATCTCTTCGAACATATCAAGATCATTGTTGGAAGCCGGCCCATCGGTAGCTAGACCAACATTCAACCCAGTGGCGAGCATCTCAGTTACCGGGGCGAAACCGGAAGCCAATTTTAAGTTGCTGGAAGGGTTGTGAACCACTCCAACGCCTGCGTGTTCAAGGGTGTGAATTTCACCATCGTCTATATGAACACAGTGCGCGGCAATAACCTTTGCTTCGAGAAGGCCCAACTTCTTAACCCATGGGATGACCGGCATGTCGTAGAGTTCACGCCATTGTTCGACCTCTTGGAGGGTCTCTGAGATGTGAGTGTGAAGTGGAACGTCAAATTCAATCGCCAGGTCGATGCAGGCCTTAAGGATTTCAGGTGTGGTTGTGTAGGCCGCATGCGGCGCTACCGATGGCACGATCAGGGGATGATCAGACCAGCGTTGGATGAACTCGCGAGCTGCATCCAAGGAGTCCTCGAAGGAATCAGCGTCCGGTGCCGGGAATTTAAGGACAGTCTGGGAGCACACAGCTCGCATACCGATTTCAGCCGTTGCCGCCGCCACAGCATCTTCGAAATAGTACATATCGGTAAAGCACGTCACACCACCCCGGATCATCTCGGCGCAGGCCAACTGTGTCCCCAGACGGCAAAAAACTGGGTTGACGAATTCCCGCTCAACCGGCATGATATAGGCTAACAACCAGACGTCTAGCCGTCGATCGTCCTCTAAGCCGCGTAGGAGCGTCATCGCCGCGTGGGTATGAGCATTGATCAATCCCGGGATGATAATCCTGCCTCCGCAGTCGATGACCTCTGGTGCAGAATACGACCCGAGCACATCTCCTTCCGGTCCGACAGCGACGATCGTGTCATCATCCACCGCCAGTGCTCCACCAGGCAATATTCGGTAATCGTTATCCATGGTTACAATGATGGAGTTGGTAAGAATTTTATCTACTTCAATCATGAGTTACCTCAATAATGTTTCGGGTGATTATAGCAGGTACCGGCGAAGGGGACGTAGTTTATTGGGGTGGGCTTGGGGTGAAGGGATCAGGGATTGTATAATCTCTTTGGAGGTTAGTCATGCGAGCGGTTAATATCATAATCAAGAAGCGGGATGGGGGAGAATTGAGCCGGGAGGAAATCGCCTTCTTTCTCGAAGGATTCACCCGCGGCGAAATTCCCGACTATCAGGCTGCGGCCTGGGCGATGGCGGTCCTATTTCGGGGCATGACCGCGCGCGAGACGGCTGATTTGACGCAGGTCATAGCGACTTCCGGCACCCAACTTGATCTTTCGTCAGTGGTACCGATCGCAGTTGACAAACATTCTACCGGTGGTGTTGGAGACAAGACGACTTTAGTTGTGCTGCCGGTTGTAGCTGCTTGTGGAGTGCCGGTGGCTAAAATGACTGGCCGTGGTTTAGGTTTCACCGGTGGCACGCTGGACAAAATGGAATCAATACCTGGATTTCGGGTTAGTTTGACCACCGAGCAATTCCTCGACCAGTTGGGTCGTATAGGTATGGTCCTATCCAGTCAGACAGACGACCTGGCACCAGCCGACGAAAAACTCTACGCTTTGCGGGATGTGACGGGGACAGTACCGTCGATTCCCCTCATCGTCTCATCGGTGATGAGCAAGAAAATCGCCGCCGGCGCCCAGGCGATCGTTCTTGATGTAAAGGTTGGGGTGGGGGCATTCATGCAGACGATTGATGAGGCGGTGGTTTTATCAGAGATGATGGTGGACATCGGTCGGCATGCCGATCGGCGGGTCGTGGCGTTGATCTCGGATATGAATCAACCGTTGGGTCACGCGGTTGGCAACGCACTGGAAGTGCGCGAAGCGATAGAAACGCTGCACGGTGATGGCCCTCCCGACTTTCGGGGACATTGTCTGGAGATAGCTGGGCATATGATAGTGCTGGCTGGTAAAAGTGAGGATTTGCGAATTGCTATGGAAATGGCTTCAAAATCGCTCGATACGGGCATAGCCTATGAAAAGTTCGTGGAGTTGATCGATGCTCAGGGAGGAGATGTAGCCGTAGTGGAGGATCCTGGACGTTTACCACGGGCTCAATTAGTGGAAAAGGTCGTCGCTTCTCAGAGCGGCACTGTGGAGGCTATCAACGCTAGGGAGGTTGGTTTAACAGCAATGGAGTTGGGAGCAGGCCGGGTGGCGAAGGGCGATACAATTGACCATGCGGTTGGAGTGGTGATCCATTGTAAAGTAGGCGATCGGGTGGAGCGGGGTGATGCGCTGTTCACTGTACACGCCAATAAAGCCGACCAACACGACACAGCCGTTAGGCGTCTATTCCAGGCATTTAGTTTAACTGACTCAGAAGTAGAACCTCTACCGCTTTTCTATCAAACAATCGGTCCCTGAGCGGTGGGTTGCTAAGGGATGTAGAAAATATGGATCAGGTGGGGGAAAGTGCGCATTACTTGTGATCGTACAAGATGTACACCTGACCATAATAATTGCGCATAGTCTTTGTTCATGGGTAAATTATGTTGTGCCTGCTGAAAAAAGCAGATTACAGGTTTTCGATTTGCACAGGTTCTACTGGATCAGCCAGATCGAAACCGAAGACCTGGGCGTAGAAATATAACTCGGCCTCTAGGCAGCGTTGGATGTTTTCCGCTTTACGGAAGCCATGTTGTTCACCCTCGAAGGCAAGGTAAGCATATGGCAAACCTTTCGCCTTCAAAGCTTCAACCATGAGTTCTGCTTGTAAGGGGGGCACGACCATGTCCTCCAACCCCTGAAATAGGATAACCGGGCAAGAAAGCTGGTCGGTGAAGTGGATCGGTGATCGTGCGTGATAGAGTTCTTTCATCTCTGGATAGGGGCCGATCATGCTGTCGCCGTAGCGGGATTCAAATTTATGGGTATCTATAATCAGCGCTTCCACATCTGCCACACCATAGTAGCTGGCCCCGGCAGAGAAAAGGTCGTGAAAGGTCAACGCACATAACGTCGTGTAACCTCCTGCGCTGCCGCCGCGGATCATGAGCCTTTGGCCGTCGACTTGTCCCTGATCGGCCAGATAACGGGCTGCGTTGATGCAGTCGACGGTGTCGACCACACCCCATTGACCGTTTAACCTCTGACGATAACCCCTGCCGTAACCCGTGCTACCACCGTAATTCACATCGACAACGGCGAATCCACGGCTGGTCCAATAATGAATACTTAACTGCATGTAGGATCGTGCTGCCCCGGTTGGACCACCGTGGCTGAGTACCAAGAGCGGCGGGAGTTCGTCCGGCAGTCCGGTGTGATCGCAGTTGGTCGGTGGGTAGAAAAGTGCATGAGCGGTTAAATCACCTTCGGTAGGGAATTCGATTGCCTGGGGGATTGAGATGTAACCAGGATCGACAACTTTCTCAACAGTGGTATAGATGACCTTGGTCTCCCCGGTTCCGGCATCTATGCGAACGATAGAAGGTGGCTGTTGGAAATTTCCCGCCACGCAATACAGTTCGTCTTTAACTCCGTTTCTTACATAGAAAATAGCGGTAAATTCCGTTTTCACCGGTTTCAAGTTGCCATTTACCGGGTCGATCAGACCGAGGTGATTTAGTCCATCCTGGTCATAAACACAAACAATGCGACCATCTGATAGGAACGCATAACGCGAATATCCGAATTGCCATTGGGGCACACCGAGGTCAGCCTTGATAGGCGCCAGAGGGGTAACTTTCCCCTCTTGCTCACGATACAGATTCCACCATCGGCTGCGGTCGGAAATGAAGTGCAGGATCCCATCCGGGCTCCATTCGGGTTGGAAAATAGACTCCTGTGGACCGCCGGCGATCTTACGGGGGTTATCAATCGAACCATCGGGGAGGAGTTCCCCCATCCACAATTCCGTCCCATCCCAAGGCATTTGAGGATGGTCCCAAGTCAGCCACGCAAGATATTTGCCATCCGGGCTGAGGCGGGGGCTGGCGTAGAAATCACCGCCACCTACGATTGTACGTGGCGGCGCCGAGCCGTCAGTGGGCAGAGCGACGAGTTCATTGATCGCTTCACTACCCTCTTGGTGTCGCTCGTGGACGCAGATGATGAGTCGTCCGTTTGGAGTCACCTGCCCGTCCGCGTAGCGCAAACTCGCCGGAATCTCGGGTTCCGGAGTGATCGGACGCGGTGGCTGATCGGGGTCAAGGCGGTAGAGTCGTTGGTCGGTGAAGTTTGAGAAGTATATTGTCGATCCGTGGACAGTATAAGATCCACCACCGTATTCATGGACCCGTGTCCGGATGTTGAAGCCCGACGGCGTGACATCCACCGCTGACCCATTCAAGGAGTCGCGCATGACCACATAACGACCGCCTTCGTGAGGTCTCATTTCGAGCCAGTAGAGGTGGTCATCTGATAGGTGGATCTCCATCGTAGATTTCCCGGCTGCGGCGACAGAAGCCGCGGTGATAGGTGAACGCCATGAGCCAAATGGCGCTATCTTTCTGGGGGTCATTGGAAATCCTCCTCCTCAATGGAGATAAATAAGCACTGTTAGGGACAGGTGTTCCGTTGATGTTCCTCGTACGTCACGGCAAAGGCATGACGACCAGAACCATCGCACAGGGCGCGGAAGTAGAGGTAGGTTGTCTTTTCGGGGAAAGCGACCGCGCGTAACGCGGAAAGACCAGGATTGGCGATGGGACCTGGCGGTAAGCCATGGTACATGTATGTATTATAAAGCGAGTTAATTTCGAGATCGTCGAAGGTAAGCGAAGTTTTCCACCATCCATCGGCCGGGGTCCCAACTGCGTATTGAACGGTTGGATCGGCTTCGAGCTTCATACCAAGCGCTAATCGGTTAATAAACACCGAGGCGATGATTGGCTGCTCATCAGCCATGATTGCTTCACGCTCAACGATTGAAGCCAGGGTCACTGCTTGGTAAAGACTGAACCCTTGTTGGCTGAATCCGGCGCGCAGTTCTGAATCAAGCTGGTCTTCGAAGTTATCGAGCATAATGAATACCAGATCGTGTGCGGAGAGTTCGGGTGAGAGGTGGTAAGTATCTGGGAAGAGGAAACCCTCCAACGATGGCGGTACTGGCAGTTGGTCCGAGAATGTGAATCCGGGTGGTTGTGTGTGAATAGCAGCCAGGAAATCCGTCGGTTCGAAATTCAGGGTTTCTCCAGGCAGCGCCGCGGCAATTTCTTCCACCCGCCATCCCTCCAGGACGGTAAAAAAGTCTGCTGACAAGCTGGCATTCTGGAGGGTTGAAGCCAGTTCGCGTACGGTCATACCGCCATGGACATTGTAGCGGCCGGCTTCAACGCTCACATCCAAACCGCGGTAGCGCAAGTAATTCCGTAATAATGTGCCGTCGTAAACAACACCGGCGGTCTGCAATCGGTCAACTGCAACTGAGGCGGGTTCCCCCTGCAATACATCAAGCTCAAAGCCAATCGCCGGATCACCAGCCGGAAGGTCAAGCGCGCTCTCTTTGGACAGCAGGTAAATGGATAGCAGCGTTCGATGGAAAGGGTTCAGCGCTGGCGATGGCGGACCAAACCGGGTGATGGCCTGAGGCACCCCAAGGAAGACCATTCCTACAGCCCAGACCGTACCACAGCCCAGGAAGGCTATTAATGATGCCAGGATGAGGAATCGCAGAAGGCTACCCCTTCTGCACATTGAGGTACTCCTGAAGAATAACTGCCGCTGCGCGTGCATCTAGCAGCTTATCACGCCTCGGTCCACGTTTAGCCGCCTGGGTGGACCCACTTTCATCCCAGGTTGTGACTGGAAGGTCGCCTTCTTCACTTAGGACATCAACCAAACGCAGCGCCCTCCGAGCCTGTGGACCAACCTCGCCTTCCAGATCCAACGCTACTCCGACCACTATCAACGCTGCTTCGTGCTCAGCTGCAGCCTTTAGGATAGCGATGGCATCCTCATGCCGTGAGGTGTGGCGGAGGATCGACAGTGGGCGGGCGATGGTTCCAGTAGGATCGCTTATGGCGAGGCCAATGCGAACGTTCCCAGGGTCGACTGCCAGCACTCGCGCCATCACTCGACCTGCCATTGGTAGTGGAAAGTAATTCGCATCTCCAGCCAAGGCAATCGTGGAAACCACTGGGGGATGATCCGAATCTGAGGCTTATTAGAGAGATCCACAAGGCTTGCTATGATCGATGCAGCTTCCTCAGGTGGGCGAGCGCGCACTCGATCCTGTAGGTATATAAAATCAATTTTCTCGTAGGTGTCTTGGCTGGCAGCGATGGTTAAGGATCCGCTGTCTCCGATCTCCACTCGTGGGTCGGATAGAGTCTCAACATAAAGCGTTCCGGGCACGGGAAGTGTAGAAGATGGGAGTTCAGCCTCAAGGGCCATACCGGCAGCGGATTCTATGTCTGCCGGTTGGTAGACAAGTCCGGCAATTTCCAGAATCAGGTTAAGCTCGAGGCTGTCTGCTGGATCGCCAACCTGGCGGTCATAATGCTGATCGAGGATCTGGGTCACTCGAGCGCTATCTTGGACAAGCGCTTCGTCCGGGTTCAGTACTCCGGATAATTCGGTCGCGGCTTGTTCAATCAACTGATTCTTTAGGTTCCGCATCAGCCTATTGCGGTCGGTGGAAGACACTGCTGCTCTGGTTTCGTCGCCTCCCCCAGTCATCGGTTCAGGGTTGGTTACCACAACCAGTAGTCCAAGGGGACCTTCTACAGCGTTGATTTCACCTGCGGGCAGGTTGCCAGCTTGCCCCGGGGAGACAGCTTGCACCCCGGCGCTGACCTGGGAATCTTCCTCGCCAGGCAGGCTGACCTGTTCTGTGGTTACATAACGAAGATTGTCGCTCGCACTCGGCCG
>JAUVOZ010000040.1 GCA_030598885.1 Anaerolineae bacterium
GCGGAGACACGGCGGTTGGGTGATTGGCAATAGTGCATTGAACGGCAAGCGTAGGTGACGCCGGCCAAGGTGAGGCTATCGTCATAAGGGAGACGAATCAGATCCTGTGGTTTGAGACTCATCAGGCTTGATCGGGTTCATATCGGAACTGCAGGCAGTAGTGGTGGAAGGTGTTGCTCACCCAGGCGTTACCCATACCGTATGGCGCCAGGCGGACGTCGTTTTGACACCAGATCCGCTCATCTTTTAGGGTGTAAAACTCCCCAAGCCGCCTCGCCAGGTCCCAAGCCAGTGGATAGATACGCCCCCCCTTTTTAACATTCTTGACGATTATCGTCAGGTAGGATCGAGGTCGGATGTACGGTCTAAGTCGGGCGTAGATCGCCACCAGACGATCGAGGAACTCATTGTAATCGGATATGTTGCCCAGATCAGCCGGATCGTCGGAGTAAATCGTGTCTAGCTCTGGGGTGGTACGACGCTGACGTTGGGTCTTGGCGCCGCGGGAGTGGAGCATATCCCAATAGGGTGGTGAAGTAAATACATAGTCGACCGTCGGTAGGTCGAAGTCATCCAATTGGTCGGCATCGCCGGTTATCACCTCAGCTCTTAACCCCTCGGCAACTTGGCCGAGGATGGACCGTTCCTCTTCCACCAATTTACGCGCTATCTCCGCGTACGTGTGGTTGAGTTCGATACCGATGGCATGACGCCCGGCTCGTAAACAGGCGATCAGGGTCGAACCGGTGCCTACCATCGGGTCAAGCACGATCTGCTCACGTTTGGTGAAGAATTCGATGAACTCCTGGGCCAGGGTTTCGGGAAATTTCGCCGGATGGCGTAATACCTGCTTACGTCGGGGTGGTGGGCTATGCACGAACCAAGATTTTTGGAACTTGAGCCATTCCTTGGGGATTAGGTCATTTAGGCGATTGACGAAAGGGCGTTTTTTTGTCATCGGACTCCTAGGGTGATGAGAGAGATTTACGGTGGGGTAGGCGTCGGCGTGAGGATTAGGGAGTGTAAAGTTAGGTTATCAAAGGATACCGTGGTTTGTCCTCCGCGTCTCGATCGTACGAAGAGGGCTAAACCACCGGTTTGCAGCGCGCTATCACGGACAGAAAAAACCTCCATATCGTTAATATAGAAGCGAAAAATATTCCCGCTAGCCCAAACGCTGATGTGGTTATCGACCAATATTCCCGGGAAGATTGCGTAGGTCTGGGTGATCGGAACGAGGGCATTTTCGCCTCCCTCAAGCACGCGAGAGACTCGGGCAGCGCCATCGCAGGTTAGGGCAAATCGGTAATGTTCGTTTAATGAATTAACCCGATACATCACTCCAAACTCGTCGCCACCGCTACACAATTCACTCCGAACGCTGACTTTGAGGAAGAAATCGGACGTGGCTGGGGCAGGGCTACGCAGGAAGTAAAAGGCATTCGGCTGACGGACGGCCAAGCTGAGGCGTCCGTTGAACAAGCTGGAACCTCCGAGGTCAGATTGGTCTAATTCCCAGCCGAGATCTCGATCGAAGTCATCCTGGTAGAGCACCGCGCCGAGTCCAGATTGAAGGTCAGGCGTCGCAGTGGAGCCGGGTTCGGGAGTGAGGGTAGCCGTGAGGGCCATGGTGGGGAAAATGAATGTGGGCGTGGGAGTCGATTCCAATAGGATAGGAGTTGTCGTGGGTGTAGGATCAGCATCCTGGCAACCGGTGAGAGTAAGGACAGCTATGATGAGCCATCCGGCTACGATCGCCAAACTATGGCGAGGTCGAGGGCAGGGGTGTGACTGTGGGTGAGTGAGGTGATGATGTTGCATGTTAGTGCTTCTGTGCAATAACTTGGCGTCCTTCGACTGCACTCCGCTTTGCTCCATTCCGCTCAGGATGCCTTTCGACTGCACTCCGCTTTGCTCCATTCCGCTCAGGATGCCTTTCGACTGCACTCCCCGTTGCTCCCTTCCGCTCAGGATGCCCTTCGACGAGGCCGAAGGATTCAGGATGCGGGTTTTATTAAGTCACCTGAGGCGAACCTATCTTTTAGTATGTAATAATGCACTAGCTTGAGGATACAACGTTTTTGAAAAAATCGGGAGGGCATAGGTGTTGGCGGATGCTCCTTAGGGGATCATCTACCACAGAGTGGTGGTATCGCATGCCCCTCCCTACTCCTCGAGGGTAGTTTATTAAGTGCACTTATAGATCGTTCAGGGTTGGAGGTACCATAAATAGAAATCGTCAAAGTATGTTGTAAGGCCAGGGGTGTTCATCGCGCTGGTGAAAAGACCAAAAGTGCCAGAGGAGAAGTCGCCATCTTCGACCTGGCCCAAGACTTCCCCATTAGCTATGGCGTAGAGCACACCCCCATCTGCCAGGAATCCCATGCGATTCTCAATGTTGGGACCGGCTAAGATAGCCTCCGCGGACGTCCAGTTGAGCAGCACCTGCACCGAACCTTCAACGAATTTGCGGATGCGATAGGCGCCATCGCATGAGAACTCAAGCGTGTAACCATTGTTAAGTTGGTCTCCGCTAACTCGCGCGGCGACGCCATAGCTATCACGTCCTGAGCAGTCACCGATCTCGGCGGTAACCTCAATGTAGATATTACCCACATCAAACAAGGTGGTGCTCCAGGTGATGTAATGGTCGGTCAGATGGTCGGTGGTACGGTGGCGCCCGTCTTCCCACACATTGGTGGCTCCCTCTGAGCTGGGTTCTCCCCACTTATAGCGGATGCTGAAGTCGTCCTTGAAAGCAGGAGCGGCTAAGTCGAGACCGATGCGCGGGTCGCCTGGAGCTAACTCGGGAAGCGTGGCCGATGGGATGGGTCCAGGCGTTGCCGTGTCGGTTGGGGTGGGAGAAGGGGTGATGATTGGTGTGGCGGTTGGCGGTGATGTTGGGCTGGATTGTAGGGTTGGTGCGGCGGTCAGGGTGGCCGCCACCATAGTCGCAACAAGATCAGGTGGCGGCTCCCCGGCCGATCGATTACAAGCCGCTAGAGTGAGTCCCACCGCCAGTGTGAAGCTGACGGATAGAATGGCTCTCATGGAATATACGGGATGTGCCAGAAGGCGAAGTCGTCGAAGGTTGCCGTAAGGTCGAAGGTCTGTGATGCGCGCACATAGACGGCGAAATAGCCGTAAGTGTCAGCGTAGTCGCGATCGATGTATTCGCCGATCTGATAACCGTTGACGAAAAGCGCAAACTTGCCCTGGTAGCCCCAGATGCCCAGCCGGTTAGTGTCATATGGACCGGTATTGATGAACTCTGAAGGGCTCCACCCGACCAGTTCCTCAGCTGATTTAGAGCCACGATGACGGCGAAAACGCCATGAGCCGTCACATGCCACCTCGAGAGCATAGCCGCTAGGTGTCCTTTCCTCTTGGACGCGGATTACGAAACCAACCGAGTCCTTGCCGATGCAATCACCGTTGGTGGCGCTGATCTCGGCGTAGACATTACCTGATTGAGGGTTGGTGTACGACCAATAGACGTATTTCTCCTCGGGTTGGTAATCTTTCCCGAAGAGCAGTCCGTCTTCGATGTGATAGGCAGCAGATCCCTCGACATCGTAATCGTACCAAGTGTCATTGTCGTAATAATCGACGTGGTCCGGGTTGGACAGGTCGAGGATGGCCCGCACGTCATCCTCCGAGGCAACATGGAAGGGCGTTGGTGTTGGAGGCAGTTCGAGGCGCCGAGGGGTTGGAGTGACATCTGGTTCAGCAGTCGGTTGCTCAGTCGGTTCTTCTGTCGGTTGTATAGCTTGTGCTTCTTCAACCGATACAGGGGTTGCGACACCCGGAAGGGTACCCGTGGTGGGCTTCTTAGCTAGCGAAGTGATCGCTATATATGCAACCGTGATAACCAGGAGAAATGAAACGACGATCAGGATGATGTGCTTAGTGCTGAGCTTAAACCCTTCTTCATTGCTCATCGCGTTGCCTCCTTTCAGGGAGTGAGCATGACCTTGCCGGAGTTACCGGAGGACATGATCTCAAAGGCTTTATCGAATTCTACAAGTTTGAATCGGTGGGTTACCAAAGGCGAAAGGTCAACAGCTCCAGAGCGGATCAACCCACGCGATTGGTACCAGGTTTGCCAAAGCTTACGCCCGCTGATGCCGAGCACGCGAGCAGCCTTGAAGACGATGTGGTGGTTCCAATCGAAGGTGAGGGTGCCTGGTGCTACTCCTAAAAGGGCGGCGTCCCCGCCAGGTTTGAGCAGGGAAAATCCCTGGTCGATGGCGGAGGGCGCGCCTGACATCTCGAGTAAGACATCAACCCCCTCGCCGTCGGTCGCTTCCAATACTCGCTCGATGACCGGGTCTTTGGTGGCGTGCAGAGCGAGGTCGGCGCCCATGCGGTGGGCGAACTCGATGCGGTAAGGGCTGATGTCGGTGGCGTAAATGGCCCGAGCCCCGATGGCGCGGGCAACTGCGATGGTCATAAGACCAACCGGGCCGCAGCCGGTCACCAAGACCTTCTTGGCGCGTAAATCAACCGCGAAAGCAGTATGGACGGCATTACCAAAGTTCTCCTGCAACACAGCAATCTCGAGTGGGAGATCGGGAGGGTTGGGCCAGGCATTCTGTGCGTGGATAGCAATGTATTCGGCGAAGCCGCCGTCGCGGTCTACACCTATGAGACGGGTGTTCTCGCAGAGGTGTCCCAACCCGGTACGGCAAAAGGCGCAGGTATTGCAGATCACATGCGATTCTAGGGAGACGAATTCACCAATCTCCGGAGAGCGAACCATGGCACCACGATCGACAACCAGACCGCAAATTTCATGGCCGACAACAATCGGTGGCTTCACCCGGCTGGCCGCCCAATCATCCCAGTTATATATATGCAGGTCCGTGCCGCAGATCGATGCCGCT
The DNA here is from genome assembly GCA_030598885.1 of Anaerolineae bacterium. Taxonomy (GTDB): domain Bacteria; phylum Chloroflexota; class Anaerolineae; order Anaerolineales; family E44-bin32; genus DUEZ01. The sequence continues at coordinate 4,887 of JAUVOZ010000040.1, forward strand.
TGCACCTCAACTAAAACCTCATCCGCCTCGATGGAGGGAATCGGAACCTGGCGGACTTCCAAGCCAGGGCATTTATCAGGCTTGACGATGGCCGTCATCATTTCTGACATGTTGGGCACCAACCCTCTCGTTTTCGGTGCGAAATGTTACCTGAAATTCGTTGCTGTGGCTAGCTAGTTATGGAAAAGCATGAGCGGTCCACCCACAAGATGCATGTCGAACCGCTCAAAATAGAGATGTTTGCAGTATATCACGAAGCGTAAGGACGGCTAAGAAATAGCGATGATTTATTAGCAAATATTCTCTAGTACTTGAGTACTTGTCCATTATGCAGGAGGAGCAATGAAATGTTGACCCCGACCTCCTATGGCATGGGTTTTAGTATGGTGGCACGGAGCCACTTAGGCTTGGATTGCTCGGTGGTCAGTTCTATGAGAGTTTGCCTAAAGGAGCCCGACTACCGCTCGATCGCGATACTTGGCTGAGGGAGATATTCACCGAGTGGATCATCAACAAATAGGATCGACTGAGCCTGATGGTAGGCGATTCATTCGGTTGGTTAAAACCGGGAAAATGGTAGAGTTCTTGGCTGGTGAGCCTCGAAGCGTGCTAAATAACTATAACCAACCGATTTAATCACATCCATCGCCTGCTCAAGGCCGAAACCAACATGTTCGGGTAGGTGAGCATCCGAGCCTAAGGTCACCCAACGACCACCCTCTTCGCGAAACCATCTCAGGACAACTTCTGCCGGCGCAAACTGGTTTACCGGGCGACGGAGAGTACCGGTATTGATCTCCAAGCCAAGCCCTCTCTCGGCGCACGTTCTCAAAATTGTCCTTATTTCATCTTCGAATGAGTGGGGATCGAAAGAGCCATATGTATCAAAGCCATATCGTTTGATGATGTCTATATGTGCCAGGATGTCAAAGTCGCCCTCGGCCACCATTTTGGCCATTTCTCGAAAATAATCTTTGTAACCACGTTCTTCCGGTTGTTCGAAATAGAGGGGATTAAAAATATTCATTGAGCCAACCCAATGAAGTGAACCCAGACTGTAGTCCCACGGATAATTGTTGAGCAACACTTGTACCGCATCTTGAAAGCGGTGTGGCTCTCCTAATTCAACGCCAGCCCGGATGGCGAGCAGGCCCTGGAAGTTCTCCCGACAACGCTGCAACGCCTCCCACCATGCGTCAGCTTGGAAGAAGTTGTAACATGGGTCTTCGGGCATCATGTCGAAGTGATCGCTGAATCCTATTTCGGGGATGCCACGTTCAATCGCGGCCCGACACATCTCGGTCATTGTAGCTTGGCTGTCGCAGGAGAAAAGGGTGTGAATGTGGTAATCATGTGGAATCATGTGTATCTCTGTTGTGCTGCTTTTGTGCTCATCGGAGTCGGCACAGGACTTGCACGCATTATAGCCCGATAAATAATAGCGAGTAGAATCTAGGTATGTCGGTTCCTATGGACATCATCCGATCACGTCGCCGTCGAGCCCGGAGGGTTGGCACATCCTGGGTCGGCGGAACCGTTATCAGCTTGCTCGCGCTGGTGATCTTGTTGATTGGTGCAGCGGGGATGACGGTTTCTATTGCGTATGCCAATCTTACTGGTGGACTGCCGCCAGTTCAGGAGATCGAATACGCCTTCGGACCAGTGGGGAGCGAATCCTTTCAACCGGTTCGTATATACGACCGCAGTGATGAAGTTTTACTCTTCGAGGTTATTCATCCCGTTGCTTCTGATCGGCAATGGCTGCGTTTAGATTCGCTCGCCGCATATGTACTTCCACACCACGTGGTTCAGGGCACAATCGCTGCCCTGGATGAGACCTTCTGGACCAACCCTGGATATGATGCTGATGCATTGTTCCAAGATTTGATAGGAACTTTAATGCGTCGGCCGATCGATACCACGGAGCGGACGATCGGTCAACGCCTAGTGGAGACCCACATTCTTCCATTGGGGGATAGCGACCTCTCGCCTCTAGCTCGTAACTTCCGTAGCGCCTTGATGTCAGCTGAGTTGACGCGGCAATATCCACCGGAGCAAATCCTGGAGTGGTACTTGAACAGTGCTTATTATGGCAACTTTGCTTATGGAATCGACGCAGCTGCGCTGGTCTACTTTGGCAAACATGCAACTGACCTGACATTAGCTGAGGGAGCTATATTGGTTGGTGTTCCACTGGAACCGACGTTGAACCCGATTGATGACCCAAAGCGGGCTAGAGACAAGCAAGCCCAAGTATTAGAAGCGATGGTAAGCGAGGGAATGATCCGGCAAGCAGAGGCCGATGATGCATTGGATCAATCGATCGAGGTCCGGCCGATAGGGGAAGAGATAACATCCCACGCTTCGGGGTTTACCCTCTTCGCATTGGCGCGCTTAAGTGAGATATTACAGCCGGCTGCCCTCCATCGGAGTGGTTTAAGGGTGGTCACAAGCCTTGACAACGACCTACAGTTGCAAGCCGTGTGCGCGGCGCGAACGCATTTGCAGCGTATGAGCGGTGGTGAAGTGGGAGCGGTCGAACCAGCGGCGGACGGTTCCGCCTGCATTGCTGCAGGATTGCTGCCTCCACTACGACCCCGCGATATCGGTGTGGATCACAATCTGTCTGAAGTTGCGGTTGTGATTCTCGATCCGGTCTCGGGGCAGATCCTTAGTCTGGTGGGACCGGCTGATGTCTCACGACCGGCGGGATCAGGTTTGATGTCTTTCATTTACCTCACAGCCTTTGCTCGAGGGTACGCTCCAGGGACGATGGTGCTCGACATACCATACTATGAAACAGATCTTGATGATGAGTCCTGGGTCGTTCCACCGAACGAAGATGGACAGTACCACGGCCCGGTCCGCATGAGAACTGGATTGGCCAATTCGTACAACGCCGCCGCTGCCTGGAGCTTGAGTATAGTGGGTGTGGAGAACGTTCTACGCACGATGCAGTCGATGGGAGTGTCTACACTGAATGAAGTGGAGATCAATTATGGTGCAATGTTGGCCTCGGGAGGGGTGGAGGTTACGCTTCTCGATATGGCTTTCGCCAATGGGGTGATCGCCAATCAGGGGTGGATGAATGGCGTGGCCGTTCGCATTGAGGAGGGCTCATCAGGTGTACGTTCGCTTGACCCGGTCGCGGTACTGCATGTGGAGGACGCTGCCGGACGGATTGTGTATGTCTTTGCCCAGGAAGAACGAGCCGTGCTCAGTAGCCAACTTGCCTTCTTGATGGCAGATGTCTTGAGTGATGAAGCGGCACGCTGGCCGGCTTTTGGCCAGTCTAACCCGCTAGAAATCGGTCGACCGGCTGCTGCCAAGACGGGCACCACTGCCGATGGCGATGACAACTGGACACTCGGCTTTACACCGTCGCAGGTTGTTGGTGTTTGGGTTGGTAATTTAGATGGAAGCGCGATGCAGGGAGTTCATGCCTTGAATGGTGCAGCACCGATATGGCATGCCATAATGCGCTACACTTCCCGAGACCAACCTCAGGAAGGTTGGGTGACCCCACCTGGAATTAGCACGATGGAAGTGTGCGACCCATCCGGATTGCTGCCGACTCTATATTGCCCCAATGTGGTACGTGAGGTATTCGTCCATGGGACAGAGCCCACGCATTATGATAACCTCTATCGACCGTTTCTGATCAATAGTGAGACGGACAAGTTAGCTACCCTGAGCACCCCGTTGGATCTTATCGAAGAGATGGTGTACCTGATCCCTCCACCTGAAGCTGTCGAGTGGGCACGCCAGGCAGGTATCGAACAACCGCCGCAGGAGTACGACACACTCTACGAGGAATCGGTTTTCGACCCACAGGTAAACATCAATTCACCCATACCATTCGACATCCTGCGTGGCGAGGTGGTTGTTCGTGGGGACGCTAGGTCAGAGGAGTTCCGATATTATCGGTTGCAGTATGGGCAAGGATTAAACCCAGTGCGTTGGATCCAGATTGGTGAGGATGAGACTACGCCGGTCACCCAAGGGCTTCTTGGTAGGTGGGATACCGAAGGACTAAGCGGTCTGTACACGTTACAGCTGGTGGTGGTGAAAACGGATGGGAGGATTGCTACAGCCGTGATCCACGTGACAACTGATAACCAGCCACCGAGAATCCAGCTTCTCTCACCCAAGCCTGGGGACGAATTCACTTGGCCGAATGATCGAGAAGTGGTTGTCGAGGTGGAGGTCTCGGATGAGATTTCGCTGGCTAAAGTGATTTTCTACCTCGACGATCGGCCCATCGACACAGTCACATCTCCTCCTTACTCTACCCGCTGGAGCGTAGGTCAGGCAGGTGAGCATGAGGTCTATGTTCGAGCCTACGACACCGCAGGGAACATGGCGGAGAGTGAGCGGGTGGAGATCAATATCCTACGCTAGGTGTGTCGAGTATATTTGTGCGACCCTCTCTAGCGCGACCGCCAGCAGCAACCTCCAAAGCTGGTAACGGCACGATGGGTGGCATAACAAGAAGCGGAATGGATGTCGGATACTCAAGCGTAACTGAATACAGCCCAAATGGATCGCCTGTGCGAAGCGTCACTGGCCCAAGGGTGAAGAGGCCACGAAGTGTGCAGACGGTCTCCTTGAACCACCAGATTGATCCTCTGCTGCTCACCCCCACTGCGCGACTGCCCTGATAATCTGGGAGTGTGGAATGGTCTACCACTCCTACCCATAAGGCGGGAAGGCGGCTGTCGTTCCGCAGATTAAATCGTTCCACCATCCAATCGCCGACCTGTACCCATCCGAAACGCAGCTCTCGCCTCAGGCGTAGCCCGCGCGCCAGGAACCGAGCCCACAGATAGCCGATGAGCCAAGCACCGCCCAATCCTACTAATAGGACTCGCAAGCCTTTGTATGTGCCCAGAAACTGAAAAAAGATCAGAACAGCAACCAGAATTGGCAGGAGCCGCAACTTCAGTCGAAGCTCAATATTCGGTATCTCTCGGCTGCTCCCTAGGTAGCTAGCTTTCCCCGTCCCATGGTGCAGTCTCCGCACCCGCTCCCGCTAGAGCGGCTTGTATTGGATCAGCCAATTCCTGAACGTGTTTGGCCACAGAAACTAATAAGCCGAAGCAACCGGTGAGCATCATATCGCCGTATGGAACAGCGTAATGAGGTCGGAATTGAGAACCGCGTAGCATAGATCTCCGGGGACCAGTGACGACCACGCCGAAGTCGTCTCCCACCAAGGGTAGGGGTTCCGGATGGAGGATCAGGGCGCCGTGGCCGTGATCATCGAAGACCTCTTGGTGGGTCAGGCTGCCGTCAGCCAGGGCCTGGAGCAAAGCGTCCAGACGGGGTGGGTCGATCAAGCCAGTGTGGTGCTCGAAGACGCCCTCGACCCCGGTTGGTCCGAGGCGGAAAGCCAAGGTGTGGAAGTTGCCGACATTGGTGATTAGAACCCGTGGTCTGGCAGCTACATGGGGGTCGAGCGTGGCGCCAAGCACGGCAGCAGGGGCGGTATCCATAATCACTAATGGACAATCCAACCCGGCTGCACTCTTCACCACCGCCTGCATGCGGGTCATGATCGAGGGCACATCGCTAGATAGATAGGCGAACGTTGACAGTCGGTTCTCGGCCTGGATTCGTTCCATCAGGTAATCGAACCGGAACTGGCGGTCGGAGATGTCTGGGGGTGCAGCCCCATGATCGAAGACAGCCACGGCTACGGCCTGAGGGTCAAGATTAACCTCAAAAGCAATAAACGCTCGGGCTATAGCATCGAAATCGAAGTCGAGTAATTTTATATGCCTGACGTGGTCGAGCTTGACGGCTTCGTCTTCACTGACCACTTCAACCCCCATCTCTCTGTGCACCCACTCCAGGTCGTCGTTGAAAGTGCGCGCGGCTTCAGGGGTGGCGAATACTTTATATCCAGCTTGCAAGTGGGCTTCGGCAGCCCAGTGACATGGTCCACCCCCCATCGTTACACCGGTCAATAATAATGCCTCACCGCGTCGGGTGGCGTTCTGTATCTGCCTACGGATGAGCATGGTCGGTGAAGGGGCTACGATCTTGTAGCCGTTTTCAAGGCTGAGACCGGATTGGAAGAGGTAGATGTCCTGGGTCCCTGTACCGATGTCAACTGTTAAGATCTGCATTAAAAATTTTCCTCAATTTGCCAGCGATACCAATTGAGTCACGCTGAAATACGGGATTGATATTCTGCCACTATGCAATACCCGGTGAAAGGGTATTATGTCAATGCATGAAAATGATGCGGCAAAGTCATATAGTTTCTTCGCCTTCAAGGTAGCATTCGTTCTCTAAGGGCTTCCCAACGGTTGCCAATCGGGTTGCATATCCTGTCCGGGGTGGTTGGTAAGCCTAGTCTCACCTATACCGCTGCTTGTCATAAGGTAAATTTCGGGATTTTGGTCCCGGGTGCTAGTGAAGACAATCCATTGCCCGTCAGGCGAGAAATCTGGCTCTTTGTTGCCATTAGATTCGGTAAGCTTAGTGTATTGCCACCCACGATCTTTGAGGGGGGCAATGTAAATTTCATTGGTCCCCCGCTTGTAATACCAGGTGAATACGATTGTTGAACCATCGGGTGACCAATCCATGTGATCCACTGTGACGATCCTATCGTTGCGGTCAAAATCCGTTGGAACCCCACCGTTTGGAGAACGGATGTAAATCTGTGCCGGCGCGTTGTTGATCGAAACCGCGACGGCCAGAGTTTGATCTGTAGTTAGCCAGGCAGGGGGTGTCAGGTCTACTGGCGCCCAAGCAGGTGAGAACTCGACCGCACAGAAATCTACATCGCAAGAGATGTTTAATGGCTCCTCATCTAAGCATCCTCCTGGATTATCGAGGCAGTCGGTTTCCAGTATGAAAACTTGGCGCAGGTCACCGATGCGATTGCTGGTGAAAGCGATTTTGGTACCATCGGGGGACCAAGCGGGGTCGGTGTCATCTCCCGGGCTGTGAATCACCCGGTCTAAACCAGTGCCGTCGGCGTTGATAATCATGATATCTAGGCCGAGGTCGTTTCCGAAATCGTCTGTTCCCCCATCGGTGACGTAAAGCAATCTAGTACCATCGGGGGACCATTTGGGTTGTGCCTTGTCGCCTGGTCCGAAGGTGAGTTGGCGAGGGTCGCTGCCGTCGGCGCTCATCGTCCATATTTGCAGGATACCATCCGTCCGATCACTGACGAAGGCGATACGACCACCGCCACCAAACGGGACGGGGGTAATGGTTGGGGTGAGGGTCGGGGTTGGGGTGAGGCTCGGCATGAGGGTTATTGTAAGGGTTGCCGTTGGGGGCGGTGTGGTTGGTGTGGTGGTTTGTGTGGTGGTTGGGGTGTCGCTGGGTTGCAGGGCAACCGCGATCGGTTCGGTGGATGTGGGAGTAGCCGGCAGGCGTGAGATGGGGAAATCAACATTTAGTGCGAGTGCTACACCACTGACAATCACAATTAGAACCAGCGCCCCAAGACCTATCAGTGAGCCGAGACGACTGGAGCGAAGTCGCGAGCGCGGTAAGGTTTCTCCAACAGAGGTTTTAGCAGTCACTTCTCCGCTTGGATGGGTTTGCGGCATGATTTCTTCCAACGCTGTTGCCGGTACTAACTGGTTTTGAAGCGCGGCGTTGAAGTTCTTGATATCAGGGAAGCGATCATCCTGATCGAGCGCCATTGCCCGGTTGAGCACTACGTCGATGTGCTCGGGGATAGCTGGATTCAGACTACGAGCCGACTTGAGCTCTGCTTTCTTGACCAAACGCTCGATACTGTCGGTCGGTATCTGGCCGGTGAGCAGGGTATAGATCGTTGCTGCCAGCGAGAACTGGTCGCTACGTGCGTCTGTTCGCTTAGTGCCATATTGTTCTGGTGGGGAGAAGCCAGGCGTAAGACCGCGAGCGCCGGTAGAAGTCTGTGCATGATCGAACACCTTGGCGATGCCGAAATCGACCAATATGACTGTGCCATTCGGCTGTAGTTTAAGGTTGGCCGGCTTGATGTCGCGATGAATTATCGGGGGTTGGCGAGAGTGCAAGTAAGCCAATGCATTGCATACAGCATTCGACCAGACGAGCGCCTCCTCGACTGTCGGGGGATGCTGTTGAGCATGTGTATGCAGATCTTCGCCTTCGATATAATCCATCACCAAGTATTGCCGTTCTTCGAGGATGAAATAATCGGTGACTCTCGGCAGATTAGGATGGCGTAGCCTTGCCAGGAGCTCGGCCTCACGACGAAACTGGCGCTCGGATTCAGGATTAAGGTTTAAATTCTCTTTGACTGCA
>JAUVOZ010000024.1 GCA_030598885.1 Anaerolineae bacterium
ATTTACTTATTCAGGGTATACCGACTCGTCACACTTGTCTATAGGGCCGTTTTTCCGACTAAAAATCAAAGCCCGACCTCCGCCGTTCGTTCTTGGCTCACTGATCGGTCGTCTAATTCTTACTCTCTATCACAGCCATTCAATCTCGGGATCGTTATCGGAAATATGGATTGATAGAAGCTACAAATCATTGCCATGCCCCTGAGCGGTATTGATCAGAAGAGTTGGATATGTCTTACGGTGATTTGTTTTTGATATTATCTGGTCTTTTCCTCATAATCCTTTTCAGCATCATGGCGGCTCGTGTGGAGCAGAAAATGTGGGGAAAATGCAGACGGGACGAATCCCGCCTTCGTTTGCAGCAGCAAATCACGATGGGTAAATCCCATTGCCGATGAATTCTCCATCATAACATTTCCCCTATGGCTCAAGAGACATCCTTATAATGGAACAAAAACTCAACCTGAGGATGATTTAAGAGCCAAACCCTAATATAAAAATATTTACTACGAATATATTAAGTAGCAGCACTCGCCCGATCGTGGGCCGGGCGAGTGCTTGAGCGGAAGTATGTCGATAACCTAACTGGAAAAGACTTAACGATTAGCTAAAGATATGATCAATCAGACTGAATACACATTGATTAAAACGCCGGAATGAAATCATCCGGTATACGGGCTATCGACTGTTCGACTTGGCTAAGCTTGTTCATAGCTTTTGAAAGAACTCCCTTTACATATTGGTCCTCGGTCTTCGCTATAGCCAGCCTAATCAATTCGTTAATAATATCAATGTCAAGGATAAGTTGCCATCGTCTGCTCGCCAGTTCATCCCTCAACCCCTTGAGCATCTCTACCTGATCATCGGAGAACTTTTCGCGTATCTCACGGCGCAACTGCAGCGGATCATCCTCACCCATAATGCGTCTCCCATCAAATGAAACTCACCAGTTTCTTATCAAGCCATCAATTGTTCATATAATACACTAGAATTACGCTCGGCTACCCATAAACATATTGGGATAAATTGTATACTAACGATGGCTATGCGCAATAACCCTGCTACGATCAGTCACTTGGTAGAAAATTTCCCAATTGTGTCCATTCCCACAACTACAAAACCCCACGACACTTGTAAGCCAATTGCAAGCTGTCTTTGATTTCGATTGTGTTAATATGGAGATGCAAATTGCCACTATTCAGGGAATTGGGAGACGATACCACCTAACAATCATTTGGGCGCCGAGCATCGGGACACAGGAATTCCTCCGAACCACTTACCGATCTTACGCCACTGTCTTCCATACACCGAACATAATTTGGCCATTTGCTCTCCTCCTCCCCAGAGCCCTTGGCCGAACCAAGGGCTCTGTTGGTTTTTAGAATCCAAACCACTATAATGGAATTTAACCTTTCGCTACACTTGGCCGGAGAGATAATTGTCCGTCAACCATCTTTTTGAAAAAAACAGGTTCTCCTCCAAATTATGTGGGTAATTACAATTTCTCTGCATTGACCTCAATCACCGCGGAGCAGGGTACAATGCCCGAGCCAACACATTTCTCACCTAATTCTCCAGCAGGTCAGGCTCCCACGCCTGACCATCGGCGGCATGCCCACTCCGCTTCGCCAGGAGCCGCCTCTACAGGAATAGGTAGATAGGATGAATGGAGCAACATGACCCGACGAGCGAAGATCATCGCCACAATTGGTCCTGCCTGCAATTCTATCCAACATTTGCGGGAACTAGTGTCTGCGGGGATGGATGTCGCCCGGTTCAATTTCTCCCATGGAGACCACCAAGAACACGGCGAAAAAATCGAATGTGTTCGCCAGGTGGCAGAGGAATCAGGCCGACCGATTACCATCCTACAGGACCTGCAGGGGACTAAACTCCGCACAGGCCCTCTGTCCCAGACTGAGCCAATCCTACTTCGGGCTGGCGAGCATCTCATGCTCACCATCGAACCTACACCCGGGACCACGGAGCGGATATTCGTGAATTACCCTGCTCTGCTGGACGACATCAAACCCGGTGATAGGATCCTCATTGACGATGGCACAATAGAACTCAAAGCGATGAGGGTCACCGAGAATGACGTGGAGACGGAGGTAATCATTGGAGGACCATTAGGAAGCAATAAGGGGATTAATTTACCAGGGGTCAATCTCTCCTCGCCCGCCTTAACCCCGAAAGATCGCATCGATCTGGCATTCGGTTTGGAGCAAGGTGTCGATGCCGTGGCGATGTCTTATGTGAGGACGGCTGACGACCTAATCGACTTACGTAATGCTATTCTCGCTTACGACCCCGACTTCCGAAGTCTACCAATCATCGCCAAACTTGAACGTCCCGGTGCGGTTGAGCAACTCGATGCGATCCTTGATGTTTGCGATGGTGTGATGGTCGCCAGGGGCGATCTGGGGGTGGAGGTTTCACCTGAACGCGTCCCCTCGCTTCAAAAACATATCATCCAACGAGCGAATATTGAAATGAAGACGGTGATCACCGCTACCCAGATGCTGGAGACGATGATCAACCACCCACACCCGACCAGGGCGGAGGCATCGGATGTGGCCAACGCCGTGTTTGACGGCAGCGACGCCTTGATGCTCTCCGGTGAGACAGCGATCGGTAAATACCCGACCAAATCCGTGGAGACTATGAACCGTATCATCCTCGATGCGGAAAAGCACGCACCTGAATGGGGCTATCGGTCGAAGGATGAAATCGTTACTACCACCGACGACGCCGTAGCCACCACTCACGCCGCCCGTTCGCTGGCTCATGACCGGAACGTAGCCGCGATTGCCATATTCACCCGCTCTGGACGCACTGCACGGCTGATGTCAAAGGTGAGACCCAGGGTACCCATCATAGCCTTCACCCCAGAACAAACCACATATCACTTGATGCCACTCCTATGGGGTGTGATACCCAACCTCATACCGATGGCCCACTCGGTGGAGGAAATGATCGAGCGCGTACGAGAGGCCTGCCTGGCTTCGGGGATTGTACGCCCGGGCCAACAGGTTGTGATGGTTGCCAGCCTGCCCATTGGCGCCATGGGGCCGCCGAACTTCACCCTTCTGCATACTATTAACTAATTGCACGATAAAAAAGACCAGGTTCGAGAAATTTAGCGGTATATGGGGGATTCCGCCAGAGGTGGATGTGTTCCCTGTTCCAGTCTAGTAAAAATTGATCATCATTCCTGAATCATCTGTTTGACGAAATCGTCGTAGATATCGAAGTAGTCCGGCTTATCTTCGTCGACGAAGGTACCGACGATGATCTCTCCCTCGGGTTTGATATCAGCATCTTTTGGGTCGGCGAAATTACGGATCACACTTTTATTCTGGTAGTAGCGCATCTCAATTAAACCGGTTGGCATCTTATTCCGCCTACCGTAGTTGACCGGGCAAGGACTGATGATCTCCACAAAAGTAAACCCGGGCTTCATGATCGCTTCCATTATCGCTTGTTTAAGTCGTCGTGTGTGGAGGGTTGTCCAACGAGCCACATACGGAGCTCCGGAGGAGGCTGCTAAATAAACAAGATTGAACGGATTCTCAAAAGATCCGTATGGCGCCGTCGTTCCACGTGCTCCCAGGGGGGTTGTAGGCCCAACCTGGCCCCCGGTCATCCCGTAGTTAAAGTTGTTGACACACAAAACGGCGAGGTCAACATTGCGTCGAGCGGCGTGGATGAAATGGTTGCCACCAATGGCGAACAGGTCACCATCTCCACTGAATACAACCACCTTATGGTCAGGTTTTTGCATTTCCAGAGCAATGCGAAGCCCGGTAGCGAATGGGATCGCCCGTCCATGAGTGGTGTGGTATGAGTCCGAACGCATATAGCCAGCCAGCCTGCCGGTGCAGCCAATTCCGGAGACGATAGAAACGTCATCCACATCCAAAGTAAGTTCTTCTAGGGCGTAAGCCAGGCAAGACATTGCGGTTCCTAACCCGCAGCCTGGACACCAGATATGGGGAAGCCTTTCCTCGCGGAAGTATTGCTCTAAAGGATGATGTACATTTTCAACAATCTCCGGCGTCGGCTTTGCCTTAATCTTTCTCATCCAACCACCTCTTCAATAGCCGCCAGGACATCTTCCGGTCGATGAATGCCTCCCCCAGCATGGGGTACGAGCCTGACAATCGTCTTTCCAGCAGTTACTCTCTCCACCTCAAGCACCATCTGACCAAGGTTGATCTCGGGGACGACAAATCCTTTTATTTTCGTCGCCAGTCTAACTATCGGTTCGGAGGGGAATGGCCAAACGGTGATAAGCCGGAGCATGCCCACCTTGATCCCCTTTTCCCGAGCAAGTTCCATAGCTCTCCATGAAGTGCGAGCATTGATCCCGTATGTGACCAGAACGACCTCCGCATCATCGACTCCCTCTTCTTCGAACTCGATAATTTTATCGCTGTTCTTCCTGATTTTCTGGGTCAGCCTATTGATCAGGCGGTCTTGAGCCTCAACCGTCATATCTGGGTAGCCGAGTTCGTTGTGGGTCAGACCAGTGACATGCACTCGATAACCCTCACCGGCGGACGCCATCTCTGGGACCAGGTCTTCTCCCGGCTTGAAGGGGATATAGTCCTTATAGGGGACGGTTGGTTTGCGGCGGGGGACGAGCTCGATCTTATCCGGATCGATCAACACCCGTTCCATCATATGGCCGACGATCTCATCCGCCATGATGAGAACGGGCAGGCGGTAGCGCTCGGCAGTATTAAACGCTTTAACCGTAAGGTCGAACATCTCTTGGGGGGAAGATGGCGCGTAAGCGATGACCTCGTGGTTCCCATGGGTTCCCCACCTGGCCTGCATCATATCACCCTGTGAAGTGGCGGTAGGCAGCCCGGTACTTGGTCCGCCCCGTTGGATATTCACCACCACACACGGAGTTTCGGTCATTATCCCCAAGCCGATGTTTTCCATCATCAGCGAAAAACCGGGTCCAGAGGTCGCTGTCATTGCTTTCACTCCCCCCCAGACGGCGCCAAGCACGGCAGCCATGGAAGCAAGTTCATCTTCCATCTGCAGGAAGTGGGCTCCGATCTTGGGCAGTCGGTTAGCCATGCGCTCGGCGATCTCGGATTGGGGGGTGATCGGGTATCCGGCGAAAAAGCGACAGCCGGCAGCAATTGCCCCTTCAGCACAGGCCACGTCACCGTTTAGGAAGTGCTCACCAGCGAGTATCGATGGATCAATCAGGGTGCTCCTCCTCAATCTCGCTCCAAATGGCGAAATCCGGACAGACTAACTGACAATATTCACAGTTGACGCACGCCCCCGGATCCACCATCTCAGGAAAGTGGTATCCATGTTGGTTGAATTCTTGCGATTCTTCGAGGGCATTAAGCGGGCAGAACTCGACGCAAAATCCGCAACCTTTGCAAAGACTGTCTACAATGGTAATCCAACCAAGTGACGTTTTCCAACGTTTAGCGATCTGACCTGTAACCAATATTGCTCCTCTAGATAAAACGCCCCAACGAACTGGAAATTACAGCCTCATCACGGTAATCAGGGAGGAGGATCGGGGATACTCGGTCGGTCTCTATCCCCGCTTTCTTCAACAACTTCTCGTAATCGACGACGTGTTGGAGGGAAAGTTTCTTCGGTCTTGACTTTTTAGCCCAACGGGCAGCGGACATTCCCACTCGCCGTCCAAACACATAAATATCCAGTTGGGAGTTCCCCATCAATCGATTCTTCCCGTGGACCCCTCCGTCGCACTCTCCAGCGGCAAACAGCCCAGGGACACTTGTGGCCCCGTGCTCATCTATCTCGACCCCCCCATTCTGATAATGGAGGGTTGGGTAAACCAATACAGGATCCTCGGTGATATCAATACCGTGACGATGCCACATCGTCCACATCGCTGACAGACGTTGTTTGATGGTTCCTTTTCCCTGTATCTCTTCGATCATCGGGGTGTCCAGCCACACACCGCGCACCCCACTAGGAGTTTCCACTCCGTTGTTCATTTCCCAGCATTCACGGATGATAGCTGCCGCCTCTACATCGCGCGGCTCCAAGGGGAAGACAAAGGCTTCCCCATCTTTAGTAACCGGTACCGCCCCTTGGCTACGGAGCTTTTCAGTGGCAAGTTGTCCTAAGATGGCTGTGGGATAGGCTACCCCGGTGGGGTGATACTGAACCGAGTCCATATCGATAATATTCGCTCCGGCTCGGTAAGCAATAACCAATCCGTCAGCGGTGGCCCCGTAGTGATTGGTCGTAGGGAAGTCTTGGATGTGCACCCGGCCAAAACCTCCGGTAGCAAGGACGGTTGCCTTGGCGCGGATGATCTTGTATTCATCGGTTTCTATGTTGTAGATTATTGCTCCAGCAGCATTTCCCTTCTCGTCCAATAGGAGTTCTATAACCGGGAAGAATTCCAATACCGGAATCCCCAGGTTCCTAAATTCATCACGGACGGCGCTGAAGATCGCTTTCCCGGTGTAATCCTTCGCCGAGTGCATCCGCATACGGGAAGTCCCTCCCCCATGAGCCTCCAGGTATTTTCGATCCTGCTTGTCGTACATTACTCCGATATCCTCGTGCCAGCGGATGATCTTAGGCGCATCTAAGACCAGAGCCCTTACCAATTCCGGCTTGTTGGCGTAATGGCCTCCTCCGATCACATCCAGGTAGTGAATAGCCGGAGAATCCTCCGGACGATCCGCAGCCTGGATCCCACCTTGAGCCATAATGGAATTGCTATCTCCATGACGGAGTTTGGTCACAACCAGGATGTCATCCGCCGCTATTCCTTCCTGATGGGCAAATATTGCCGCGGCCGTACCCGCGCCTCCACCGCCGATCACCAGAAGCGACACGTCGTAGTCTATATGGGATAGATCCACATCCGCTGGGTCGAACAGAGGATGAGCTTCCAACATGTCAGCCATCTCATTGGGAACGATTTCTCCCGCTGAGATCCCTAAAGCAAGTTTTCGCTTCTTCTCCGGTTTATAGTCCGGATGATATTTGTTCAGGATATTCTCGCGTTCCTCAGCGGTCATCGGCGACGGGGGACCAGATTCAAGACGCTTCGCTCGGGTCGCCTCAACTCGCTCGATCGATTTGCGCATGTACTGCGGGTACCCTCTAATCAGTTCTTGTTTACTCACTTTGTCCACTTCCCCTACTATTCTTCTTCCCTTATTCTGGCGGCGTAAGCTAAAACCAATTCCTCTTCATTCATCGCCACAAGCTTGTCCAGTTCACTATCACAGACCCCTTCCTCGATCTCGCGGAGCTGTTCTTCAAGATGTTCCGGAACCGGAGAGAGATACCTTCCATAGATTCGCCTGGCCATCTGTGCCATATGGTAGTGTTTGATGTCCGCGGGACAGCGCATGGTACACAAGCCACATTGGATGCAATCGAAGGAAAGAGCGGCTGTTCGGGCAATGTCCCCCCGAAGTGCGGCCTGTACGTAATCCATGACCTCGATATCCTGTGGGCAAGCTTTAGTGCATGTGTTGCACGAGACGCATCGGGCAATCTCCGGATAGTACTGCAACAATACGTTTTCGGTGGGGTCTATCTTCTCAAGGTCGTATTGTGACCTTGGTGCCGGGGTGAACGGAAGCTGCACCAAGTACATGCCGTCTTCCGCCATTTCCTGGCAAGCGAGAGCAAATTGGAGCCGATAATCCTCTTCTCTACGATAGATCGTTGAGCAGGCGCCACAGAATCCAGAGCGGCACCCCGCCCCACGGATGAACCGGTAACCAGAGTATTCCATCGCGTCCATGATGGTAAGACCGGCAGGGACTCGGTAGGTTTTACCCATAATGTGTATTCTTATCGTTGCATTTTCTTGTTCGCTCATATTACCCTTCCCCCTTTCCCACTCCTTCTCCGACTGAAAATCTCGCAAGCAGTGGGCCAGGGAGTTCGCCGCTATCTACATCCAGCGCAACCGCCATTAGCTGAGTGAAATACATAACCGGCATCTCTTCATAAGTAGGGATCTTCTCCTTCAACTCGGATTGGGTTTCTCTTAGGTTGTACTGGCATAGTGGACAACTGGTGACCACCACATCGGCTCCAGCCCGGCGAGCCGAACTCAGGATTCGGTGGGTTCGTTCCACAATTAGCTCGCGATGATCCACTACCTGGTAAGACCCACAACACTCCGCCTGGAACGCGTACTCCACCGGGGTTGCCCAGAGAGCATCAATGAGATCCCGCATAATTGTTGGATTGTCCGGATCGTCGATTCCTACTTGCCTGGGACGGAGAAGCATGCACCCGTAGTAGGGGGCGACTGAAAGCCCCTCCAGGGGATAGATCATCGCTTCCTCTACCTTCTCCCATCCAATTCTATCGCGAATGATTTCTAGAAGGTGTCGCACCTCGACTTTACCTTCGTAGGCTACCTCCTCATCCATAAAGGCGTTGATCTTCTCCAACCTCTCTTCTGCATGATTCACAAATAGACTCGATCTCTTCAACGTGTTATAACACATCGCGCATGAGGTTACGATTTCATCAGAGCCGGCTTCTTGAACCCGAATAAAGTTCCGGATCGAAGCCAGTTGGTGCATTAAGTCATCCTCCGTGAGTGAAAAAACGGTCCCGCAGCAGTTCCAACGCTCAATTTCAACCAGAGGCAATTCCAAGACTTTCATCACCGCCATGGCGGAAATCTCAAATTCTTTGGCCTCATCCTTCAAGCTACATCCAGGAAAATAAGTAAGTCGGTCCATATAATTCAGCCAGTCTTCTTACGGAAATTCGCTACCAGGGCAATCTGAGGCAGCTTACTGATCTGTTCCGGCGTCATGTCATCAATCGACACATGATCCAATTGCTGGCGTAAGTATATTTGACGCATCGCTTCCATCAGTTTAGCCAGGTCGACTCCCTTGGGGCACCGTACCTGGCAACTGAAACAACTTGCGCAGATCCACATGGCACTGCAATCCATCGTGTTCCAATCCCTGAGCTGCAGCCCGCGGATCACTTGGTTGGGGAGCATGTCCATCTCGTCAGTAAATGGGCAGCCTGCCGAGCACATTCCGCACTGATAACAGGCAAAGATGTTTTGCCCGGAGAGCTCCTCCACTTTCTCCCACAGACCCTCGATGATCTCAAGTTCCTTTCTAGCCAACGGTGATCCCCTCCCTAATCTGACGCTGGAACTCACCGGCTATTGCTCCACCGCTGCCACATGCGGGTTTAGAGGCTCGCTCAAAATACAAACCAGCAAGCATGTGCAGCCATGCAGCCAGCAGATTCACCCAGTGGCAAATAAGCCTATTCATCGTTCAATCCTCATAATCTCGCGGCCGGTGGGGTCATGAACGACTACAAGTAACGGCATCTGTCCTGGTAAAGCGTGAGTGGCGCAAGCTAAACATGGATCGTAATTACGGAAACTCATCTCGATCAGGTTCAGGATCCCCTGATCGACCTGGCTGTTGTGAACGACGGCGCGAGCCATCTCCTTTATTGAAAGCGAGATGCCCGCAATATTATGCGTCGTGGCGACGATCAGGTTGGCTGATTGGACGAGTCCCCTCTCATCGAGCAAGTAATGATGAATAAGCGTCCCCCGAGCAGCCTCGATGATTCCCACCCCTTCTCCTGGGTCGCCGAGCTCCGACCGCAGGTCTCCTTTCATAAGCTCCGGATCAACCACTAACCGAGCTACCTTTTCAGCCGCTGCCAGCATTTCTATCACCCGCGCCCAGTGATAAGCGAAAGTAGCATGCACCACTCCCCCACCGAAATAGTCCAGGTAAGCTTCATACTCCGGTTGAGCGAGAGGTGTCCCCATCTGTTTGCAGACATTCAATCTGGCAAGCGGACCGACTCGGTAGATCCCGCTATCCTTACCGGCATGGAACCCCTGCCAGCCGACGCTTTTGAGATAGGGGATCTTCACATAGGTCCACGGCTCTGTCCGCTCGGCGATCAAATCGAGAACTTCCTTACCTTCGGCAAGAGCGAACTCCTCCCCATCTGGCGCCACGACCCGCACCTTGCCATCATAGAAATTGACCGCTCCATCCTCGTCCACTAGACCCATGTAATAGGTGGGAAGCCTCTGCGCTTCATCCTGACTGAATTGCTGGTAGGTCTTGTTTCCGAGGAACATTTTCTTGAAAACAGAAAGTGTCGCTTGACCGAATTCCACGCAAGAGCGAGCCATCTGCTCGATCTCTGAACGCTCCTCCTCATTTATCGCTTTCGACTGTCCACCGGGGAGCCCAGTCACTGGGTGAATCGAACGCCCTCCGATCGCTTCGATGATCCGCTGACCATAGGAACGGTGCTTGATCACTTCCTTACCTAGTTCCAGCCCAACCTTGCCAATCACTCCGAGGATATTTCGCTCCTGTGGAGGGGCGTACGGTCCAACTAGATAATCTGGTCCGCCCAAGTAGTAGAAGTGAAGCAGGTGGTCGGAGAAGATGTAGGCGTTATACAGTAATTCGCGGAGTTTAACCGCCCGCGGCGGCGGGGGAGCGGAAAAGCAATCGTCAAGTGCCTTAGCCGAGGCGAAATGGTGCGCCTCCGGACAGACCCCGCAGATCCGCTCCGTGATCTGCGGCATGTCTTCACCCTTCCGTCCCTGGCAGAATCGCTCGAAACCACGCAGCTCCGGAATTTGCAGGAAGGCGTCGGCCAGCTCGCCTTCCTCGTCCAGAAAGAGCTCAATCCTTCCATGCCCCTCTAGCCGGGTTATTGGATCGATGGAAATACGTTTAACCTCTTTGCTCACGCTGAGCTCCTTTAAAGATCGATGCTGCAAGGCTGAAACGGTAAAACGTACCAATGACGTCATCGATCTCGGCGAGGATAGCCTCCTCCGCTTCCAGCTCTTCCTCTCCTTCCAGACCGGTTCCAATGAGCGAAGCGATGGCGTTCAGCATCGTCGCTCCTTGATCGGTGATATTTGCCGTAGGACCGGCACAACCGGTACAAGGCATATTCGCCAGTGGGCAGACAGCGCCACAGCCGCCTCGCGTTGCCGGACCCATGCATATTATCCCCTGGTCAAGAAGGCAACTATCTTGTTTGGGTTCGATCTCATGCGGACGGACAATCCGCGTGATCCTCTCCTCTTTCCGCTCTCGGGGGCACTCGTCGCACAGGTTCTTCTCCGCAGCAAAGACCGCTCCTATTTCGGGGAGTTTCCCCTCAAGCAGAGCTTCGAAGAACTTGCTCACCATTTCCTTCGGTGGAGGGCAGCCGGGGATTACATAGTCGACATCGACCACATCCACCAGAGGTAGCACCCGTTCGAGGAAGGCGGGGAGGTGAAGCGGATAGCCGTCTTGATTGGACTCCTCTTGTGGCCAAAGGGATTTTTCTCCAAAGAGGGTGGTGAAGATCTCCTTCCGGCTTGACAGGTTGGCCAATCCGATCACCCCACCCATTTGAGCGCATGACCCATAAGCGACGAGGTGTTTAGCTTTATCTCGTAGGAGTCTAGCAAGATCGTGATTCTCCTGGGTGCGGATCGCTCCGTTGAATAAGACGACATCGATCGATCCGTCCTGGTAAGCACGCAGATCGGAATATTTGGTATCGGTTGCGCAAGGCCAGAACACAAAATCGGCTTTCGCCGCTACGTCAAGGATCTGCTCATCGATCTCGAGGAGCGAGACATCGCACCCGCCGCAGGACGCGGCCCAATAGATACCGACCTTAATTTTTCCCATCTTCACTCATTGGGCTTGGCCCGAATCCCTTGATTAACCTGGTGAATTCAGTCACCGTGCGTTGGAACTTCACCCCCTCACTGGCGCTGATCCATTCCAGGTGCAGACGTTGAGGTTTGATCCCTACTTCGGCAAGCGCTCGTTTCAGCAGGATGACCCGGCGGCGGGTTTTGTAGTTTCCGTTCACATAGTGACAATCACCGGGGTGGCAGCCACCGATAAGCACACCATCCGCTCCCCTTTCAAACGCCGCCATCACCATCCCCGCGTCGACCCTGCCCGAGCAGTTGACTCGCATTGGGATGATGTTGTCTGGATAGGTCATCCGGCTCACACCGGCCAAATCGGCGCCGGCATATGAGCACCAGCGGCAAAGAAAGGCGACGATCTTAGGCTCAAACCCGTTATCGTTCGGCTTAGCCATCTTGAAGCGCTACCCCAATCATCTCGATGAACTGCCAATCAGTCATATTCTTCAATTGCGCTGCTCCGGTCGGGCAAGCAGAAACGCATGATCCGCATCCTTCACATAGAACCTCGTTCACCTCCGCCACACCTGCTCCGTTCACCGCCAAGGCGTTGTACGGACACATGTCGACGCAAATCCCACATCCGCCGCAGACCAGCTCATCGATATCCACAACCTCAGGGGAGTGGACCAGTTTATCCTTGGTGAGCAGGGCGACTGCCTTGACCGCGGCTGCGCTACCCTGGGAGACTACCTCCGGTATGTCCTTAGGACCTTGGGCCGCGCCGGCGAGGAAGATCCCGGCGGTGAGGCTCTCCACTGGTCTTAATTTCGGGTGTGCCTCCTTGAAGAATCCCTCTGCGCCACAACTGATCTTGAGGACCTTGGAGAGGGCAAGGTTCGATGGATGTGGGTTCATAGAGATTGCCAGGACAACCAGATCAGCCTCCAACTCAACCCGCCGACTAGAAAGAGTATCCACACCCCATACAACAACTCGATCGTCCTGGCGATAAACCTTGGAAACTTTACCCCGCAGGTACAGGATCCTCTCTTCCTCTATCGCATGCTGGGTGAACTCTTCGTATCCTTTCCCTCCAGCTCGGACATCAATATAGAAAACAACCGCCTCCCCATCAGGTACGGCATGGCGGTAGAGCAGGGCATGTTTGGCAGTGTACATGCAGCAGATCTTCGAGCAGTAGGCGTTATGCTGCTCAGGATCGCGAGAACCGGCGCACTGAATAAAGACCACTTTCTTGGGAATCTTCCCGTCCGAAGGACGACGAACCTCTCCGTTGGTCGGGCCTGAGGCGGAGAGAAGCCGTTCGAACTGTAGGCCGTCGATCACGTCAGGAATTTGCCCTCCCCCATATTCACCAAGTGAGGATATTGGGTAAAGACTATATCCGGTGGCAACTATAATCGCTCCTACACTCTCTTCGATATACTCAGGACGCATGTCGTAGTCGATCGCATTCGGCTCACAAACTTTAGCGCACTCATTGCATCGCAATGGATGCAATCCCAAACAGGCCTCCTCGTCCAGGGTGTAAGATGAGGGAATCGCCTGTTCGAAGGGTATGTAGATAGCCTTGCGATCGATGAGGCCGCGTTCAAACTCGCTCCCCACACTCTTTGGGCAGACTTTCTCGCAATCCCCACACAGGTTGCACTTGTCTGGATCTACATAAGTCGGGTTCTTGCGGATCTTGACTTCGTAATTACCGATATACCCGGAAACCTCCACCACTTCGCTGTAAGTAAGCAAGCGGATGTTTGGATGGCGCGAGACCTCGACCATCTTCGGGGTGAGGATGCACTGGGAACAGTCGAGGGTGGGGAAGGTTTCAGAGAGTTGTGCCATATGACCACCGATCGATGGTTCCTTCTCGACCAGGATCACTTCGAAACCGCTCTCGGCGACGTCCAGTGCGGCTTGGATCCCGGCAATCCCACCGCCGATCACCAGGCACTTGTCGGCGTGGTCAATGCGCAATGGTTCCAGGGGTTGATTCCCCCGAACCTTCTCCACCAAGGTTTTGACTATCCGGATCGCTTTTTGGGTTGCCCTATCCCGATCCTTATGTACCCAACTGCAATGCTCACGGATGTTGGCGATCTCGCACAGATATGGGTTCAAACCCGCTTCTTCTGCCACGCGGCGAAAGGTCGGTTCATGCATCGTCGGTGAGCAGGCGGCGACGATTACCCCATCCAGCTTGTGCTCTACAATCGCATCCTTGATCAACCGTTGTCCGGGATCAGCGCATAAGTAATTATAGTCGGTGGTATACACGACCCCGGAGTGCTCACTGAGCGTCGCGGCCACAGCTTGGGTGTCAACCGTTCGCTCGATGTTCATCCCACAATGACAGACGAAGACTCCAATGCGACTCATTGACCTACACCCATTCCGTATTCATAACCGGCTTTGAAGGCTCGTTCGTTCATTTCGATGAACTGGGTTGGTACTGAGGCCCGAACCGACTCAAGCATGGCGTCTTTCCCTACGATGTCAGTCAATGCCGAGACCACTCCCAACACGACCACATTGGCAATGATTTTATTCCCCAAACCTTCTGCGATCATTGTGGCTGGGACCTCAACTAGGCGGATATTGGGAGGGATTTCGGTGGGTTCTACTAGGTCTTGGTCAATGATCATCGTCCCCCCCTCAGCGATGTCCTTTCCAAACGTGTTGAATGCCTCCTGGGACATAATGACCAGAAGATCAGGAGAGACAACTTCTGGATAGGCGATCTGATCCTCTGCGATAATGACATTAGCATTACAGGCGCCGCCTCTTGCTTCTGGTCCGTAAGATTGTGTGAGGACAGCGTGTTTTCCATCGTATAGAGCTGCTGCTCGACCGGATATTATCCCCGCTGAGATGATCCCTTGCCCACCAAATCCGGCAAATCGCATTTCAGATCTCATCAATTCAACCCCTTAAATATAAAATACTCCAGGTAGACAACACTTTAGCAAACACTTGGACTCCTTGCAACTTTTAGACAGCCAAATACGCCTCTTGGCTAACCCCTGTTTATTCACATTTGATCTGAAATGACTGCTAAACCTGAAATGAATAATCGCCTATTACATGTGCAGATTAGGAGCAATCTCGGATACAAACAAGTACTAACTGTCAGTGAAATTTAGGCTTATCGTCAGAGGTTCGAGTATTTTGGATATAAATAGTATTATTTCTACCAATTATTTTGCTGGTTTCCCAGAGTCAATTGCTTTGCCTGTGTGAGGCGGGTATAATCGCCCATGCCATTCAGTTAGGATCTCAGGCTGGCAATTGATTATTTGATCCAACGAAATGCATCCCCTAACAGTCGTAGCGATGACGCTGCGCATCGAAA
The DNA here is from genome assembly GCA_030598885.1 of Anaerolineae bacterium. Taxonomy (GTDB): domain Bacteria; phylum Chloroflexota; class Anaerolineae; order Anaerolineales; family E44-bin32; genus DUEZ01. The sequence goes on from JAUVOZ010000024.1 coordinate 15,048, forward strand.
GTGAATAGATGCCTACCCTCTTGGTGCCTGGACCCGAGAATCCTTATGTTAACCGAGGAACTTGATCCATATAATTAAATTTCCGTACATGTGATGACCCAAAGAGAGGGTTTACATGGCTCGTTTGCATGAATATCAGGGTAAAAGTTTATTGAAGGAAGCGAAAATTCCTGTCCCGAAAGGTGGCTCGGCTCGATCGGCAAAAGAAGCAAGAGCTCTTGCGGAAGAAATCGGTGGAGCTGTGGTTGTCAAAGCCCAAGCATGGGTCACTGGGCGAGCTGAGTTGGGTGCGATTCGTTTTGCAGATACTCCAGATACAGCTGCAGAAGCCGCGTCTGAAATTCTCGGTATGCAGATAAAAGGTTACTTGGTCGATACGGTGATGGTGGAGGGTAAACTGGAGATCGAGCGTGAGTTCTACGCTGGTGTGATCATCGACGACCAGTCCCAAGCCCCGGTGATGATTTTCAGCAGTATCGGGGGAAGCGGGATTGAGGAGATTGCAGAGAAATACCCGGAGGCGGTTGCCCGGACGGTTATCGACATCCAACGCGGCCTACCGGACCACCAGGCTAGGAATCTCATCCGTCAGGTTGGGTTGCATGGCAAACTACAACTCAGTCTCGGGAACCTGCTTACCCGGCTCTACGGAGTTGCTCGGCGATATGATGCTCGAGCAGCGGAGATCAACCCTATCGTACTTACCCCGGAGGGAAAATTATTCGCCGCCGACTGCCGGATCACCGTAGACGATTATGCTGTATATCGACATCCTGAGTTGGGCATAGAGCTTGCGCGCGAGTTCGATCGACCGCCTACTGATCTGGAAATAATCGCCTGGCAGGTTGAGAAGAACGACTATCGGGGAACGTTTTACTTTATTCAATTGGAACAGGATTTCAAGCCTGGCGAAGGTGTGATCGGCTTCCATGGAGCTGGAGGTGGAGGCTCGATGATGAGCATGGACGCCGTTCTGAATCGCGGCTACAAATTAGCGAATTTCGTCGATACAAGTGGCAACCCACCGGCATCGAAAGTATACCGTGCCGCGCGAATCATCCTAGCCCAGGACGGTATTGATGGATACTTCGCCTCAGGATCAGGTGTAGCCTCACAAGAACAATTCCACAGCGCTCGAGGTTTAGTGAAAGCCTTTATGGAACAACCGTTAACCGTACCAGCGGTTATCCGCCTGGGAGGAAACGCCGAGGAACGGGCGATCGCCATCCTGGAGCGAGCTCAAGGGGAAATCCAAACTCCAATAGAAGGTTACGGTAAAGACGACTCTCCCGAATTCTGCGCCGAGCGTCTTGATACACTTATTCAGAATTTTTCCCGCTCAATCATAAAACCAGCAAGGAAGATCCATCCGGAACCTCAGGATCCATATACCTTCGAGACAGTGACCAGCGGCACGGTAATCCTTGATCATGCTGCCTGTCTGGATTGTGAGACTAAGATATGCATCGATACCTGTGTGCCAGGTATACTCAGCTTGGAGGGTGAGGTACCTAAGTTGAATATAACCCAGGAGGAAGCCAAGAAAGGGGGTTGTATTGAATGCCTGGCATGTGAGATTGAATGTTACTTCGAAGGAAACCAAGGTGGTCACATTATCCTGCCAATCCCAGGCTTGGATAGAGTTTAAACAGACCTCAGAGGTCTAGGAAAAAATGGAGCGTGTATGGCCATCCTGATTGACGAAACCAAACGTGTGCTTGTGCAGGGGATAACCGGTCGTGAAGGACGGATACGCGCGCGTTTAATGCAGGAATATGGGACGCAGGTTGTAGCCGGCGTGACCCCCGGAAAGGGTGGGCAAGAGATAGATGGCGTGCCCGTATTCGACACCGTTCAGGAAGCCTGGGAGAAGGTGGGAGCCTTTGAAGTTAGCGTATTGTTTATCCCCGCACCGATTGTAAAAAGTGCCGCTCTGGAGGCGATTGACGCAGGGGTCAAACTGCTGGTGATCGTCCCCGACCGGGTTCCAATTTATGACGTATTGGAGATCGCCTACGCCGCCAAACAGACTGGCGCCAGATTTGTCGGTCC
>JAUVOZ010000026.1 GCA_030598885.1 Anaerolineae bacterium
ACGGTCATAACAACCTCGAGCGCAGGTTTCTTCATCTCAGGGTGGATATCAACTGGAATGCCCCGCCCATTGTCTTCCACAGTTACGCTGTTATCCGGGTGGATCACAACATCGATTTGGCTACAAGCCCCGGCCAGCACCTCGTCAATCGAATTGTCCACAACCTCGTAGACCAGGTGATGCATGGCTTTCAGATCCGTACCCCCAACATACATTCCGGGTCGACGACGAACGGCTTCCAATCCCTCCAGAACCTGGATGTCTTTTGCAGCGTAACTGCTGACCTTTTTCGAACGTTTCGCCACGTTGTGATCTCCTTCCAAACAGCCAGGCTAGTATTTAACCATCGGCACAATCATCATACTCGGCAATTACCCAGGCGCCGTACCAAGAGCGCTAACCATCGAGATATTCAATATGAACGCCTAGCTACGAAATCCCGGCTGATTATGGCCTCAAGTTGACTGAGCAGTCAGCGAGGCTTGCATCTGCACGAGCCATGAGTGCCGGCTTTGGTAAAAAATATAGCTGGCAGCTATCAATGTTGCACTTACGAAGGCATGCCCAACCAGAGCCAATAGTCTATACCATGAATCATCGCCAGGCAGAACCCAAACCTGCATGCTCAACCATGTGATAAAGAAACATAAAAATAAAAAGCCGACTGTACTAAGCAGGTTCCAACGCACCACACGTACGCTCTCTAACATCGCCTTTACTACCCGAAAACCATAAAGCACAATTCCATGCGCCGTAAAGGCCATATACACCGCAGCCCAGAACAATAGACTCAATAAGATAAATAGCAGGATCGTACCGATTAAAGGCACAAGCAAGCCCACGATGGAAGCTAACAGTGCCATAAACAATATCCACAGGAACCCTCCGATATAGACCATCAGGAAAAGAAGAACCATGCGAATCCATACAATCCAGCCAGTAGCCACCTCAGCCTCTGGCGCTGCCTGTTGTGCCAGCCACCGATGATAGAAAGCTCCAAATCCCAACCCGAACAAGGTCATCCCAGCCCAGACAACCACCATAGAGGACAAATCGCCTATCTCCAGAATTTGTGATTGCCCTATGGGTGTGTTAGCCGGCATAACCCCTGCCATCAGGCTCGGGATCCCCGCTGGTAGGCTGGCTAAAGCGGTAAGCAGATTAAAAGGCATCCCCGCCGGCAAGCTGCTCAAGGCACTTATCAGATTGTAGCGCTCGATGAACAGGTTGAGCATCTGCTGCAAGACGTCTATCCGCTCAACCATCGTCGGATCGGCACTAAATGAATCGATCAATCCAGAGATCCCATCTGGTACGATTGAAACCAGAAATGGAAGTGTTAAGTGTGGACCAAACCAAAGAAATAAATCTAATATCAGCGGCGGCAGGATCAGAATCGGCTTGGCAGCGACGCGATCGAAACCAGCAGCAAAGGCAGCCAGCACGCCAACCGGTTTGGAAGGGGTCCTGCTAATGGGGTTTTCCACAAAAATTGATTCTACCACAGGGCACCTTTCTGGACCTCATCCTCAGATGTGAAAGGGGTATACTAACTCAATCTCGTTATGATCCTGTAAGGCTCAGAGGGAAGAGCATCAGGACTGATTTGTCATACAATTCTCAGTCGCCTGAGGAAATTTCGGTTTGACCCACTCCTGCGCCTCCGCTAGAATTGCATCCAGGGAGTCGCTCTTGACCGCAACGATTGCCTTGTTGACTGACTTCGGCACACATGATCCGTACGTCGGGATGATGAAGGGCGTAATCACAAGCATAGCTCCTCACGCCCGGATCATCGACGTAACCCATGCCATACCCGCGGGGGATGTAAACCGAGCAGCTTTCGAACTGTATCGGGCAGCTCCTTTCTTCCCGCCAGAAACCATCTTCGTTTCGGTTGTCGATCCCGGGGTAGGCACCACTCGCCACCCCATCGCTCTCGCCTGGTCGGAGCGGATTTGTATCGGACCAGATAACGGGACTTTCACCTATCTTCTAGCCACCGGCGCTCCCCCAATCGCTGTCGAGTTAAAATCAAAAGCCTTCCACCTGGATACGGTTAGCAACACGTTCCACGGACGTGACATCTTTGCCCCGGTAGCTGCCCATCTGGCTTGCGGGTTGGACTTCAAGCAACTCGGTCCACAGGTCCACGACCTAATCCGACTTGACCTCCCCCGCTTGGAACTGATCGAAGGTCCAGTGGTGCAGGGTGAAATCCTGCACGCTGATCAGTTTGGAAACCTGATCACCAGCATCGGAATACTTCGGCTTGAGGGAGATGATGTACTACTCGAGCCATGGCTACCGCATTGTCCACCTGCTCGGCTGCCTATCTCTGGATTACGCCTCCGCCTCCCAAACGGGGTACATCTGTACCTAAGTTCCACATACGGGGATGTCCCCCCTGGTGAAGCTTTGGCTTACATTGGCAGCTCAGGTCTGTTGGAGATCGCCGTTAACCAAGCTCGCGCGGCAGACGTCCTGCCGCTCTCCGCTGGTCAGGATATTCTGCTCAGCTATAAAGGATAGCTCATGCCGACCTTTCTCATTGAAGGCAACCACACCCTACGAGGTGAAGTCACCCCCTCTGGCAACAAGAATGCGACCCTGCCATTACTAACCGCCTGCTTGCTCACCGATGAGCCAGTGGTTCTGCACAATATCCCCAACATCGGCGACGTGCAAACCATGCGTCAACTCCTGGAAAGCCTTGGGGTGTCGATCGAGAACATAAACCAAAACTCTTGGCGTGTCCACGCACGCCAAGTCCGAGTAACCGATCTCGATCCAGAGCTCTGCCGTCGAATTCGAGCCTCGATACTTCTAGCCGGACCAATGCTTGGTCGCAGTAGTGGAATCGATCTTCCCCCTCCTGGCGGGGACGTGATCGGGCGCCGGCGGGTGGACACCCACTTCCTGGCCTTAAAAGCCCTTGGCGCTGAGATAAGCTACGGCGAACACGAGTTTCACATGCATGCTCCGAACGGGCTCCGTGGTGCAAATGTGCTACTCGATGAGACCAGCGTGACGGCGACGGAAAACGCCATCATGGCTGCAGTAACCGCCCGGGGGGAAACGGTGATTCGCAATGCCGCTTCCGAACCCCACGTTCAGGATCTGTGTCACTTCCTAAATATCCTCGGCGCTAGGATCGAGAACATCGGCTCCAACACTTTGCATATCGAAGGCGTCGAACGACTGAATGGCGGCGAATACACCATCGGACCTGACTATTTGGAGGTAGTGAGTTATATCGGTGCGGCGGTTGTCACCGGGGGGGAAATCCGCATTCGTCAGGCAGCACCGCACCATCTCGACATGGTACGGCTTGTGTTCGGACGTCTAGGGGTCGATTGGGATGTGGAAGGCGAGGACATTAATATTCCCGCTGCGCAGAAGCTCGAAATCACACCCGATGTGGGCGGCAAAATTCCCCAGATCAACGTCATGCCCTGGCCGGCCTTCCCGACTGACCTGATGAGCATCGCCATCGTTATCGCCACTCAATCTAAGGGCACTGTCCTGTTTCACGATTGGATGTATGAGACGCGGATGTTTTTCATCGATAAGTTGATTTCAATGGGAGCCCGCATTGTCCTGTGCGATCCACACCGAAGCATCGTTCAAGGACCAAGTACATTAGTTGGCGAAACCCTCGAAAGCCCTGATATTCGTGCCGGTCTAGCCCTCACTCTTTCAGCGCTGGCCGCCAAGGGGACCTCTCGAATTGGCAACATTGGTCAGATCGATCGCGGCTACGAACGCATCGATGAGAAGCTGCGTGGTTTAGGTGCCCACATCCAACGCCTGGAGGAATGAACGCAACCGATTGACCGGCTCCTGGCCATAGGGTATAATCATCCGGCACATTTTGAGAAGGGAATTGGGTTAGTTTCAATGCCGAAGCGAACATATCAGCCAAAAATTCGTCACCGATTGCGGGTCCATGGTTTTCGTGCCCGCATGTCGAAGCGTGGTGGACGAGCCGTGATTAAGGCACGACGCCGTAAAAAGCGCAGTCGCCTGGCCGTCCGTATGAATGAACACGTTAAGAAGATCAACTGGAAAGCTTAATTGAGTCGAAATCTAGCGATCGGAAGCCTACCCGATGGACGTTTTCGGCCGACCAGGTGAATGAACCGCAGATATCGGCTCACCAAATCGACCGACTTCAAGCGGGTGCGGCGTACAGGGAAATCCTATGCCCACCCGCTCGTTATTCTGGTCGCTAGTCCCAACGACCGGTTAATTTCTCGCTTTGGTGTCACCGCTGGCCGAGCCTTGGGAAGTGCGGTGCAACGAAATAGAGCCAAGCGTCTTCTGCGCGAAGCGCTACGCAGTTACCTCACCGCCATAGCCGGCGGGTGGGATGTCGTGCTGATTGCCCGCTCCGCCCTGATCGAAGCCGAATGGAACGATGTATGCTCCGCCGTCGCAAACCTGCTTAGGCGCGCCGGCTTGCTTGAAGAAGCATCATGATAATTGAACCCGTTACCCATAATGCATCCGAGCCAGCACTGGCTGAGATCCACCTAACCTGGGGCAACCTGGCGCGTCTGCCTGCTCTGGCACTGATTCGCCTCTACCAACGAACGATAGCCCGAGCGATACCGTTTGAGATATGCCGCTTCCAGCCAACCTGCTCCCACTATAGCTACCAGGCAATTGCCAAGTATGGATTGCTCAAGGGCGGTTGGCTGGCAATACGGCGCATCGTTCGCTGTCAGCCGTTCAACCCTGGCGGCTACGACCCAGTACCATAGGAGTTCTATGTCAACCTCACCCTGTCCAGCTAATAAAATCACATTTTTTCCAGTCCTGACCCTCATCATGGCTATTCTCCTCACCGGCTGCGGCGCCGGGGGTGCTATCACTGCTTCCAGTTGGCCGGGTATTTCAACCGATGAGACCACAGTTTATTTAGCCTTTAACCAATTCGTCCATGCCATTGACCTCAACCACGGAGAGGAAAGTTGGCACTACCCTGAGGAGCCGGATCGCGCAATTTCTTTCTTCGCCCCACCGGCAATAACCGATGATGGATTAGTTATCATCGGCGGATACGACAAAGTTGTCTATGCATTGGAACCCGGCGTTGGCGGCAATGTGCGCGTCGTCTGGAAATTTGAGGGGGCAAGCGATCGCATCGTTGGCTCCCCAGTGGTGGCTGGCGACCTTGTCCTGGTACCTTCCGCCGACTATAAGCTTTACGCTCTTGACTTAGCCAAGGGCAATCCAGTTTGGGCGGAACCCTTTGCTGCTCAGGGAGCCCTTTGGTCGGCACCCATGGTCGAGGGCGATACTGTCTATCTGGCCTCTCTCGACCACCGTGTCTATGCTCTTGACTTGTCCTCTGGCGTGGAACTCTGGAGTACCGATAGCCTGAATGGGGCCATCACCGATACGCCAACACTGGCCGGCAACCTGCTCTTAGTGAGTACTTTTAATCATCAGATGATCGCCCTTAACATCAAGAGGAGGGGCGAGGTTGAATGGACCTTCGATGCTCAAGGTTGGGTATGGGGTAGCCCGGCGGTTGCCAATGGCATCGCATACTTCGCCGATAACACCGGAATGGCATATGCCGTGGATCTGACTAACGCCCATGAGCTCTGGCGCATTGAATTGGACGGTCCCGTCACCGTTACACCTGCACTTAGGGACGGAAACGTCTTCTTTGTCACTGAAGCGGGGACGGTTTATAGCTTGGAAACCGACTCGGGCAAATCGCTTTGGACAAGCAACCCAAACCTGAATGGTGCGTTACTATCCGATCCTGTGCTGACCGGCGATACGCTCCTTGTAGCTGTGATGGGCAGCGAATGCCTGGTCTCGGCAATAGACTCTTACTCCGGCGCGGTGCGTTGCTTGTTCCAACCCGGCGAGTAGATAAGGTTAGAAACAATGTGGAATACATTCATTCTCGATCCGATGATCAATGCCCTGCTCTGGATTTACCAACTGTTTGGGGCAGGACCAAACGCCTTTGGTTTTGCGATTATCGTCTTCACTGCCCTAGTGCGGGTTTTAACGCTTCCGCTAACTTATAAGCAGATGCAAAGTTCGATGATGATGGCTGATATTCAAAAGTCCAAGAAGTGGAAGAACATCCAGGAGAAATACAAGGGCAATAAGCAGAAGCTACAGGAAGAGCAGATGAAGCTATATAAGGAATTGGGTATCAATCCCCTCGGCGGTTGTCTGCCTCTGCTGATCCAATTCCCGGTCATCATTGGCTTGTATCAAGCCATCATTCGCACCATGGCTGCTTCACCGTTCCAGTTGCTAGACCTTTCCAAACACATATACTCCGTAATCCCCAGTTCGCTCATCCCACTCAACAGCCAATTCCTGGGGTATATGAACCTCGGTCAACCGGAGCGGTTAACGCTCCCATTCTTAGCTGGGGTCCCCATACTATCGGCTCTTGCCGAACCAGGAAAAGGGCTTCCGGTGTTGGCCGTATTGGTCGTTATCACCAGCTTTCTGCAGACCAAGCTCACAACCCCACCTACGTCAGACTCACAGGGTGCTGCCATGTCACAAATGATGTCACTCTACATGCCACTTTTCATCGGCTATTTGGCATACTCTTTTGCCTCCGGTCTGGCACTTTACTTTTTCGCTTCAAACCTACTGGGGATCCTCCAGGGTGTGGTCATGCGCAGAAAGCGTCAAAGCGCCGAAATGAAACCCGCCAAATCATGAAGTAATTCCAGCGAGAGGAAAAGGTAAAAACAGATGGCGGAAAAAAGAACCAGTATTGAAGTGATCGCACCGACCGTTGAAGAAGCAGTCGCCCGCGGAGCTCAAGAGCTTAATCTACCCGAAGAAGCACTTGAGGTCGAAATATTAGATGAAGGCAGCAAAGGTTTCTTAGGCTTGGGTGGCCGTCAAGTCCGAGTGCGTCTGACCGTTCGAACTACCACAATTCAGCCTGAGGAACCTACACCGGTCGAAAGAATGCCTGACGCGGACGATGGGGATGCTGTTCGCATTACACACGAAACCGTTGAGGAACTGCTCCAGAGGATGGGCATTCAGGCTCGCGTCGAAGCTCATTGGGGCGATGTGGACCCGCCGGGGAGGATCCGACCTTTGATGGTGAACGTGAGTGGGGATGATCTAAGCATTCTGATCGGACGCCGAGGTGAAACCCTTTCCGCGCTTCAATACATCACCCGGTTGATCGTAGGTAAAGAGCTTAAGCAACCTGTCGCCGTGGTCATCGATGTCGAGGGTTACCGCGCCCGGCGGGAACGCGAGTTACGCATGTTGGCACGCAGGATGGCAGAGCAGACGATTGAGACCGGACGCACGATGACGCTGGAACCAATGCCGGCTAACGAGCGACGCATTATTCACATCGAATTGCGGGAGAATCCAAACGTAGATACACAAAGTATTGGTGAAGGTGACCGCCGCAAGGTTACTGTCATCCCCCAACGGCAAGATCGGTAATACTCAATTAGTGAGTTGACAGTCTCCCCTAGGCAGACTCAGGTCGTACCCTGAGAGTGCCACAATAAAGCATTCATCGTTCCTATTGCCAACCGATATGATATGCATCTCGATGGGTACCCCACGTTGGTCGCAGGTCGACCCTGGGATATAATCTTTAGTATGGCCGATCCCACAACCAATCCCATTGACTACCTCGTCATCGGTCACGTTGCAAAAGACCTCACACCGGAAGGCCCAGTCCTTGGAGGGACGGTGGCTTATGCTGGTCGAACGGCACATGCCCTTGGCTTGCGGGTGGGTATCGTCACCTCCGCCGGGAAAGATATCGACCTCAGCCCTCTCGACGATCTGGAGATGATATGCCTACCGGCGGAACACACGACCACCTTCGAGAACCGCAATACACCCGAAGGCCGTGAGCAGACCCTCCATGCGCGGGCATCGAATATTGGTCCAGAAGACATCCCATCCCAATGGCACACCGCGGATATAGTTCACCTGGGACCCATCGCAGCAGAGGTAGATCCCGGTCTGATTGATCGCTTTCCTGACGCTTTGGTAGGTATTACCCCACAGGGCTGGCTGCGAAAATGGAACCAGGATGGATGCATTAGCCTGAGGAAATGGGACCAATTGATAGACTTCCTACCTGTAGCAGACGCAGTCGTTTTAAGTGTAGAGGACCTGGGTGGTGACCCGCAAGCAGCCCAGGAGATGGCCGCATTATGTGATATCTTAGCAGTGACTATTAGTGCTAGTGGTACACACGTATTCTGGAATCGCCAGGAACGCCACATCCCAGCTCCGATAGTCGTGGAGGTGGATCCAACCGGCTCCGGAGATGTCTTCGCTGCCGCATTTTTTGTCCACCTTCACCAAACCAAAGACCCCTGGGAAGCAGCTCACTTCGCCAACCATCTGGCAGCTGTCTCGGTCACCCGTCATGGCACAGCCGCTACACCAACAATTGACGAGGTCCGGGTTGCTCACTATCAGGTGAACCCATGACAAGGATCTATGCTCTGGTCAACCAGAAAGGTGGTGTTGGGAAGACTACCACTGCGATCAACCTGGCAGCTTACCTGGCAGAGATGGCACAAAGAGTATTGATTGTGGACCTCGACCCACAGGCAAATGCCACCTCATCCCTGGGGGTAAATCACCAAAAAATCAACTCCGGAACTTACGACGTCTTGATCGGGCGAATCCCGGCTTCTGAGATATCATTGCATAATCCAAAATTAAAAATATCCCTGCTTCCCTCGTCCACGGCACTGGCCGGCGCCCAGGTGGAAATGGTCGAGATACAGGATCGCGAGAAACTACTGCTCCGAGCCTTGACCCCCCTGGAAAACCATTACGACTACATCCTGATCGACTGTCCCCCTTCCTTAGGGTTGTTGACAATCAACGGCTTGCTGGCAGCTTCTGATGGGGTGATCATCCCGGTACAATGCGAGTATTTGGCCCTGGAAGGTTTGACCCAACTTTTCTACACCCTAAGGCGGGTACGATCCGGCCTCTTCCCTGGCCTCTCGATCCGCGGTATGTTACTGACAATGTTTGACCGCCGTACCAACCTAGCCCGGGACGTGGTGGAGGAGGTCCGGCGCCACTTTCCTGACAAAGTATTTCAAACCGTTATTCCACGCAGCGTCCGAATAGCCGAGGCGCCCTCCCATGGGTTGCCGATCTCAACTTATGCACCGAACTCACCGGGTGCCGTCGCGTACCGGTCGCTGGCCTATGAGATGCTTCAAGGTGATGGCGTTGTGATACGTGAGGCCATTGCCAGCGCTGAGGAGTGATATGAGCCGTAAACGTGGTTTGGGAAAAGGACTCGACGCATTGATCCCACCTGGGGAGGAGTACCCCCAACCGACCGGAGGCGTGCTGCAGGTGCCACCGGACGATATCCAAACTAACCCGCGCCAGCCTCGATCAAACCTGGACGCTGATGGTCTGAAGGAATTAGCTGATTCAATTCGTCAACACGGTATACTCCAACCCTTGATCGTTGCCCGACCTGAAACAGGCGAAGGTTATCTGCTCATTGCCGGCGAACGCCGATTGCAAGCCGCTCAGATAGCAGGGCTGATCAGCGTTCCGGTGATTGTGCGCCAGGCGGACGAACGCCAGAGACTTGAATGGACGCTGATCGAAAACCTGCAGCGCACCGACCTATCCCCACTTGAAGCTGCCGAAGGCTACCGACAACTGGCTGACGATTTCGACATCTCTCATCAGGAGATAGCCACGAGAGTGGGGAAGAGCCGCGCCGCCGTGACCAATACTCTTCGCTTGCTCAAACTCTCTCCCGCCGTGCGGGAGGCATTGATGAACAAGGCAATCCGCGAAGGTCATGCCCGCGCTTTGTTGGCCCTGCCATCCGCTCAGGCTCAGTCGGCCGCATTGCAAACGGTTGTCCGCCGTGGGTTGAATGTACGTCAGACCGAGGATTTGATCCGCCGTCTGAGCGGGGAGCGACGTAAGTCATCTCCAACTCCCAAGCGGTCCCCGGAAGAAATCGCGCTCGAAGACCAGTTGCGTGTCGCGCTTGGCACCCGGGTCACAATCAAACGCGGCCAACGTGGCGGCAGCCTGGTAATCCGTTTTTATTCAGATGAAGAATTAAACGCGCTCATCGACCGATTGATGGGTGAGTCTTCAGAGTCTTAAAATGCGCTACTTGGTCTTCGGCACTGGCGCGGTTGGGGGCTTGCTTGGCGCACGACTGGCGCTGGCCGGTCAACCGGTGACCTTCCTCGTCCGTCCTCGACTTGCTGGGACGCTCCTCCATCGTGGGCTCCAGGTGACCGGGGACGGCCCACCAGGATGGCTGAAAAAACCCAACATTATCACCACACTCGAGCAGGCCTTCAACCATCAACCTCCAGATGTCATCCTCTTGACGGTAAAAGCCTACGACTGTAAGCAAGCAGCTGAGGCCATCCACGCTCAGACCACCTCCTCACCAACTGTAGTATGCCTGTTAAATGGCATTGGCAATGAAGACACACTGGCCTCAGTCTTAGGACCAGATCGGGTTATCGCCGCCACAATGACTACTGCGGTGCAGATGATCGAGCCTGGCATCCTGCGTGTGGAGCGCCAGCGCGGTTATGGTTTGGCGGCTGGTCATCCTCTCACAGCTCAACTCCAAGCCGAGATGACCCAGGCTGGTTTACGCACTCATATCTATCAAGATCCAGATCGAATGAAATGGTCCAAAGTGTTGATCAACATCATCACCAACGCGACATCTGCTATTACCGGTTGGCCCCCGAGACGTATCCTTGAACACCCAGGGTTCTTCCGGTTGGAGATCGAGGCTTTACGGGAGACTGTGCGGGTCATGTCCCGTAAGGGTCTATCCCCTCAAAGTCTGCCGAAGGTTCCGGTGGGCTTGTTTGGGCGGGCGATTTTCCTCCCACCACCGCTGATCCAACCCATCCTCTGCCATATCGTGTCCTCCGGGCGGGGCGATAAATTGCCATCTTTCCACTACGATATTGGTCGTGGCCGTTCCGAAGTACTTTGGCTCAACGGAGTAGTTGTCCAAGAGGGTATATCCTTGGACGTGCCAACGCCAGCCAACGCTGTTCTGACTGAGACGATGCTAACCCTGGTTGATGGCAGTGAAGATCAAGCACAATTTCGCCACCAACCGGAGAGGTTGCTCACACGCGCCTGTCAGGCCGGCGTGCCTGGGGTAGTCATGTAACTTCCCTAAGCCCGACCCATTAATCAGATTGACGGTAGCATTAAGTATGCAAAAAAGCAGCTACCAACAGGAAAAGGATGTATATGGCCAAATCGCTTCGCCAGGGTTGTTCCCTATCAAGACATATATTCTCAGATAGGTCGAGACCTCAGGCTGTTTTTCTGGGTATAATCCCTAAAGGTGGTGCTGAGCAACCCACCATCAGGAGGAAGCACCGATGAGGTTTAAAGACAAAGTAGCTGTCGTCACCGGCGGGGCTCAGGGTATCGGACAGGCCATCGCCAAGACCTTGGCCCAGGGGGGGGCAAATGTAGTAGTTGCTGACCTGCAGGTGGAAAAAGCCGAGGCCACAGCCAAGGAGATTATTGCTATTACCGGAATGCAAGCCATTGCCGTCCAAGTAGACGTGGCCGACAACGCCAGCGCCAAGGCAATGATTGATCGCGCCATCGCTGAATTTGGACGCATTGACATCCTGGTCAACAACGCCGGAACCACCCGTGATAATCTGATCATGCGGATGAAAGAGGCTGACTGGGATCTGGTTCTCAACGTCAACCTTAAGGGTGCTTTTAACTGCTCCAAAGCCGCCATCCGCTCAATGATGAAGCAACGTTACGGCCGCATCATCAACATCACCTCCGTCTCAGGACTGGCCGGTCAAGCGGGTCAAACGAATTACTCTTCCTCTAAAGCCGGCCTCATCGGCTTCACCAAAGCCCTGGCCAAGGAAGTCGGTTCCCGCAACATCACCGTCAACGCAATAGCACCAGGGTTCATCGAGACGGTCTTGACCGACGATTTACCCCAGGAGCTAAAGGACATGGCTCTTCAGATGACACCCGTCGGCAGGTTCGGAAAGCCACAGGACGTCGCCAACGCAGTGGTATTTCTCGCCTCCGATGAAGTCAGCTTTATCACTGGTCAGGTGTTGAGCGTTGATGGAGGAATGGTAATGCAATAGAGCTCTAAAGGCTGGTATCATATGTACCGCAAGATCTATCTATTGAACGCTTAGGGAGTTGAAACACGATGGATAATAAAGATCAAGATGCGGGTCGCGCCCCAGGAACGACCACCATCGCCCCCGGGGTGCTGGTAACGATCGCTCGTTTGACAGCTCTTGGGGTGCCGGGAGTAGTCTCCATGGCTCCTATACCTGGCGGCGTCAATCGATTCTTCCGACGCGGTTCAGGTGAAGGGGTGCGTATCGAAGTCGATGAAAACGCGGTTGCAGTCGAACTCTATCTGGAATTGGCACAAGACACTAACGTGCGCGAGATTAGTCGGAAAGTACAGTCAGATGTCACCCGAGCGATCGAGGACATGGTTGGTATGCAGGTCCAGTACGTCAATGTTCACATCGAAGATATCGATTACAACCACGTAGCCACATAGGACGATTAAGAAAAGCCAATGAAGCATGAACGTCGAAAAGCCCGCACCCTTGCGCTACAGGTGCTCTACGAAGTGGATTGCGTTGACCATCAACCTCAGGAGGTCATCACTCGTTACCTCCAGGATCAGCAATCACTTGGAGAGGAAGCGCTAGATTTTGTCCAGCGCTTGGTCACGGGTGCCTTGAAGTTCGCTCCAGAGATAGATAGATTGATCGCCGGCTGCGCTCCAGAGTGGCCGGTTGCAGAATTGGCTGTTCTCGACCGCAATATCCTTCGGCTGGCGCTCTGGGAGTTTGCCATCGCCGGCGAGACCCCTCTCAAGGTGGCCATCAACGAAGCTGTCGAACTGGCCAAACGTTTTAGCTCCGACAGCGCTCCACGATTCATCAACGGCGTGCTCGGTACATTAGCTCAACGTGAGGGGGAAATTCGCCGCCAGTTTCAGCCATCCGGTCTTGGGTAAGGTAATATGGACATCCTCGGCGTCGGTCCCCTTGAGTTGCTCTTCCTAATCCTCATCGCTCTAGTTGTGATCGGCCCGCGCGACATTGGTAAGGCCGCTCGCTCCATCGGACGATTTCTGAATCAACTCTACCGATCTGAGACTTGGCGAATGCTCACAGAGACCTCGCGCAAGTTGCGCAACCTGCCAAACCAACTGGCTCAAGAAGCAGCCCTGGAAGCTTCGCTGGACGAGGTGCGCCAAACCGTTAGGGAAGTCGGTCAGGAGATAGCTCAAGATGTTAGCACTCTGGATGAGGATCTTCAGGTTTGGAAGAAACCACCACCCAATAGCGAGCTATCGCCTGGTGAATCGCAGCCTCCAATAGAGAAACCGTCCGATACTGTAGCTAATCAAGAGTAAGTCATTGCATTTATAAGAGGTGAAAATTGATTTCTTCTTATACCCAAAACGCCGATCCATATCAAGTTACCCAACATACAGATGATTCGCTCCCTATTCACTAAACTGTGGCGCCTGATTACTGCCCCCTTCCGCCTTATCGCCAAACCTTTTGTGGCGATCCGGAACTTCATCACCCACGAACCTGAAGCTGCACCGCTGGCTGATGTGATTGCTCGTACCTTTGAGAATCCCTCCGTGCTGGTCGAACACATCGAGGCCCTGCGGTCTCACCTACTCCGATCAGTGGTCGTGCTTGTTTTTACTATCTTAGTGAGCACTGCTTTTGCTGATCGCGTCCTGGACTGGTTAACCGAGCCCATTGGCGGCATCGAAGCTCTACAAGCTATCGAGGTCACTGAGTCTATCGGGGCTTTCATGCGGGTGACCCTGCTGAGCGGTCTCGCTCTGGCGTTTCCATATATCGGGATCGAATTAATCGCTTTCGTGAATCCCGGCTTGCGCCGGCGCGAGCGGATGTTGCTGCTGACCGCGATCCCCGCCGCGACCATACTCTTCCTGATGGGAATATTTTTTGCCTACTATGTCATGTTGCCTGTGGCGCTCCCCTTCATGCTCAACTTCCTGGGAATTATCACTAAGGTCCGACCATCTAACTACATCCGCTTTGTCACTGGGGTGATGTTCTGGATTGGGATTGCGTTCCAGTTTCCACTGATTATTTACACCTTGGCCGGCCTAGGTGTCATCAATGCCCGGATGCTGGTAAATGGTTGGCGCTTCGCCGTGCTTGGTATCGCCGTCCTGGCGGCAATGATCACCCCCACCATTGATCCGGTCAACATGGCGCTGGTTATGGCCCCGATGATCGTGCTCTACTTCTTAAGCATCGGTCTTGCCGCTTTGGCACAACGAAGACGGCGGCGACATCAAACCAAGGGATAGTCTAGCCAAATATATCCCTTTCTCCTATTGGAGGGAACTTTTTGCAGTAGACTAATATATTATTGGAGCAACTACTCACCCTCCCGCAGGTTTAGATATTGTTTTGACATAGAATCGCGTCTCGACCGGATATTCAAACCAATAAATACTCTCAGTCATAACCTGCGGGAGGATAGGTTGAGTAGCCACTTATCGGAAAGAAAAACGAGGAAGTAGAGTACACTTCGGATCCACTGAGATGAGGGAAGAGTAGATTGAAGGAGACAAAACCCGAAGAAAAGATTCCAGACCTCGGGCCGATGATCAGCGAGCACCAACTACGTCGGGAGCTGAGTATCCTATACCCAGCCTTGGCCATCATTGGTCTGGTTGGGACGGCAATCGCTGGCGTATTGGCTGTATTGTGTTGGCTCTTCGCTTACCGTCATTATGGTCCGGCAGCGATCGTTCGTTGGACTACGCCAGCCTTATGGACTGCTACGGGGTTCGCGTTTGTTGCCATCGTAGGCCTGATCTCCTTCTGGCGGTCGCGTGGTTTGCGGGTTTACTTGTATGACCTTGGTATGATCTACCAGCGTGGCCGTCAAGAGGAGACCCTCCTGTGGGATCAAATAACACAAATACACACCGCCGCTGTGCGTTACGGTCTCTCGAGCCTGGCATGGGGTGCCCAGACCACATTGGAGTTGCACGCCGATGATAAACGTCATGTGCGCCTCACCCATGCGTTGACTGACTTGAGCAGCTTGGCTGAAACTATTAAGCGGAATGTCTATCCCAATCTGCTAGCTGAATATCGCCGGAATCTCAATCAGGGTGGTGCTATTAACTTTGGACCGTTGTTGCTAACATTAAAAGGGATCCAGCAAGGCCAGCAATTTATCCGTTGGCAGGATTTAAGCCAAACAACGCTTGGACGTGGCTGGCTGCTAATCACGCCGCACGAACACAATCAGGGTACCAAGATACGAATCCCAGCTAACCTAGTACCAAATGTAGACCTTTGTGTCCAGCTTATCGAACACCTTAGAATAAATCGGGCAGAGGAGCATACAGTTAAACCGAAAGTGTAAACATGGATCCTGACGACTGTCTCTTCAACATCAATTCATCAAACACATAGGATATCGTCCGTGCAAATCAAACGTCTTTTCAAACCGCTCGGGTTAATGCTGCTAGTATTAAGCAGTAGTTGTTCATCCTTATCTAACCTGGTGACTAACCAACAAGGACCAACGCCTCTTCCTTTCCCTAGCCCAACCCCCTTACCTGCTGCGGAAGCGATCTTCAATGTGCTCCCCCCAGAAGGCACCCCGGTGGACGCTGATCTGGCAATGGTTTTACTCGATGAGGTCACTGGCCTGGCTTACAATACCTCCACCATTCCAATGACCCGGCTAGCGGATGGTCGTTGGCAAGCTCGCCTGACACCACCATTTGGATCACTCTTACGCTATCGATACATCCGCCGTGTGCCAATTCCAGCGGATGAGGTGACCGCGGTTGGAGCGCCTATCCCATACCGGATAAGCCACATCTCCGGACCCATCCAGATTGATGACATCGTCGCTGCCTGGTCGGATGCCCCCTACAATGGTCCAGTTGGACGCATTACCGGTCGGATACACGACAAACTCAGCGGGAATGTCCTCCCCGAAATCCTGATTAGCGTAGCTGGATTGACCACGTTCACCGACGGCGAGGGCTCCTTCCGACTCGATGGTCTCCCACCCGGTTTGCACAACCTGGTCATCTTCAGTCCCGATGGCGCCTATCAAACCGCTCAGCAGGGAGCAGTTATTGCAAAAGAAAGCATGACCCCGGTTGACCTCGATCTGCTGCCGGCAAAGACTGTCCAAGTGGCTTTCCAAGTTACAGTCCCCACTGATACCATCGCTGGCATCCCGGTTCGGATCGCAGGAAATGTGCTCCAATTGGGGAATATCTTTAGCGAGCTTACTGGAGGACTTAGGATCTCAAGCAGCCATATGCCCTCCCTCACTCTTATCGATCCAACACATTACCTCGCAGTAGTTACCCTCTACGCAGGAACCGATCTACGCTACAAGTACACCCTGGGTGACGGCCTATGGAACGCAGAACGTGACAGTAAAGGCTTTTTCCTAACCCGGCAAGTGATCATCCCAGACCACGACCTTGTGATCATGGATACTGTCTCAACCTGGCACGGAAGCGAGATGGGAAGCCTAAGTTTCTACCTCACAGTGCCGGAGAATACTCCCTCATCTGACCACCTCAGCATTCAATTCAATCCCTTAGACTGGTTTGAACCACTACCGATGTGGAGTCTTGGGGAGAACGAGTGGTTTTACACCCTTCATGGCCCATTAGACTTCGGTGGAGAGTTGGGGTACCGATATTGCCGCAATCTGCAATGCGGAGGCGCTGACGATGTTGAGACAGCCGGGCCGAA
>JAUVOZ010000070.1 GCA_030598885.1 Anaerolineae bacterium
CCGGGTGGGGCACAATCGATGGTCGCCTGGTTTACGTTTTCTCGCAGGATTTCACCGTATTCGGTGGAAGCCTTGGCGAGGTTCACGCCGAGAAGATCTGCAAGATCATGGATATGGCGCTAAAGAATGGTGCCCCGGTGATCGGGTTGAATGACTCGGGTGGCGCACGCATCCAAGAAGGTGTTGTCTCCCTCGGCGCTTACGCGGAGATATTTCTCCGCAACACTCTTGCATCTGGCGTCATCCCCCAGATCAGTGCCATTATGGGGCCATGCGCTGGCGGCGCGGTGTACTCTCCTGCTATGACCGACTTCATCTTCATGGTACGCAACTCGTCATATATGTTTATCACCGGTCCGGATGTGGTAAAGACCGTCACCCACGAGGAGGTCAGTTACGAAGATCTGGGCGGCGCTGATGTGCACGCGACCACCTCCGGTGTGTGCCATTACGCTGCCGAAAATGAGGCTGATTGCCTGCACAAGATTCGAGTGCTGCTCTCCTACCTGCCGCAAAACAATATCGACGATCCGCCTTTCGTTCCCAGCGATGATGATCCCCTGCGCGCCGATGAAGCCCTCGACCACATCGTACCCGACGACCCCAGTAAACCCTACGATATGTGCGATGTGATTAGGACAGTGGTTGACGATGGAATATTCTTCGAAATCCACCAGAACTATGCCAAGAATATCATTGTCGGCTTCGCCCACTTGGGTGGTCACAGCGTGGGCATCGTCGCCAATCAGCCGGCGGTGTTGGCCGGGGTGCTTGACATCAACTGTTCCGACAAAGGCGCCCGCTTTGTACGCTTCTGCGATGCTTTCAATATCCCGATCATCACCCTCGTCGATGTACCTGGTTTCTTGCCCGGAACCGCTCAGGAACATAGTGGGATCATCCGTCATGGGGCTAAGTTGCTTTACGCTTATTGCGAAGCCACGGTCCCCAAGATCACAATCATCACCCGTAAGGCCTACGGAGGGGCATACGACGTTATGTCCTCCAAACATATCCGTGCTGATTTGAACCTGGCCTGGCCAAGCGCTGAATTAGCCGTGATGGGTCCTGACGGGGCAGTCAGCATAATCTTTCGCAAGGAATTAGCTGAGGCAGAGGATCCAGAACAACGGAAGGTCGAGCTGGTTAATGATTATCGAGCGAAATTCGCCCACCCATACATCGCCGCCTCACGCGGCTACATCGACGATATTATTGAGCCACGCTATACTCGATCGAGACTAATTAATGCCCTTGAAATCCTGTCAACCAAACGAGACACGAACCCGGCTAAGAAGCATGGAAATATCCCGCTGTAAACTACCATCCGATCCTGGCATTGGCAATTTGCCGCCTTCATCGCCTCGAGTCAGTTCATCCTCACCTATGACTGCTGGGATTACTTTCGTGTTCATCTCTCCAGAAGGTGTGCCATAATCACAGACTAATTTCGCTAGCCTAACCTGAGGCGTTAAATGTTCAAAAAGGTCCTGATCGCAAATCGAGGTGAAATCGCCGTCCGCATCATTCGTGCCTGTCACGAGTTAGGTCTGGAAACGGTGGCAGTATATTCAGAAGCCGATCGAGCAGCCCTGCATGTACGTTATGCGGACGAGGCATATCTTCTTGGTCCACCGCCAGCTCGCGAGTCATACCTTCGGGGGGATGCAATCATCGACCTGGCCAAGTGTAGCGGAGCCAACGCCATTCACCCTGGCTACGGTTTCCTGGCTGAGCGGGAAGACTTTGCCCGCGCGGTCCAAGATGCCGGCCTGATATTTATCGGTCCTAAACCCAGCGCAATAGCCGCGATGGGTGATAAGGCTGTCGCTCGCGCGACTGTCACCGCGGCCGGTGTCGCGGTTGTGCCCGGCACAGAGGGTGAAGGTGACCTTACCGACGACGAACTCATCACTATCGCGCCTAAAATTGGCTTCCCATTGCTGATCAAAGCTACTGCTGGCGGCGGGGGGAAGGGAATACGTGAAGCCAGGACATTGAAGGAAATGCCGGGGTTGATCCTGGCCGCCCGGCGCGAGGCAGAGGCCGCCTTCGGCGACGGAAATGTCTACCTGGAGAAACTGCTCCTTAATGCACGTCACATTGAGTTTCAGATCCTGGCCGACGACCACGGCAATGTAATCCACCTCGGTGAGCGAGAGTGCTCCTTACAACGCCGCCACCAGAAACTACTCGAAGAATCCCCCTCGCCCTTGCTCGACGAGGAATTGCGCCAGCGGATGGGTCAGGTGGCATGCGCCGCCGCCCGATCGGTGAACTACCTTAACGCCGGCACGATCGAGTTCCTAGTGGATAAGGAGCATAACTTCTACTTCCTGGAGATGAACACCCGACTGCAGGTCGAACACCCCGTCACCGAATTGGTCACTGGCATCGATATCGTCAAAGAACAAATCCCTATCTCCCAAGGCCAAAAACTGCGCTATACCCAGGACGACATCAAATTGAATGGTTGGGCGATCGAGTGCCGCATTAATGCTGAGGACCCCTTCAACAATTTCCTGCCCTCCACAGGCTTTATTGACCAGATCACCCCACCTTCTGGTCCGGGCGTGCGGGTCGACAGCGGCGTGTATCCAGGTCTTGAGATCTCGCCTTATTACGACTCGTTAATCTCGAAACTCATTTGCTGGGGAGAGACTCGCCACGACGCCATCCTACGTATGCGCCGAGCGCTCGAGGAATACCGCATACTAGGGCTGAGAACAAACATCCCCTTCCACCAGAAAATTATGCAATCCCACCACTTCATCACCGGGCAATTCGATACACGTTTCGTAGAAGAGCGGTTCTCTATGGATGAAGCAGAGGATGGCGCTGAATCGCTGCCCCATATCGCCGCTATCATGGCAACGCTTGTTGCTCATCACCAAACCCACTCCAGCTCCAATCTTGTGCGCCAAGGTAATCGTCAAAAGCACGGTTGGAAATGGGCGGGGAGAATGGAGAGGTTGGGTGAGTAGGGAATATGGATAAGGGATCAGGGGTTAGGCACTATGAACGGATACTTTAAAAACAGGGTTCCTGATCCCAAGTTCCTAATCCCCAATCCCTACAATATAATCGACTCACCAGAGGGCCCCTTATGAAATATGTCACCACCATCGACAACCAATCCTATGAAATTGAAATAATAACCAAGAACGAGATCACTGCCGATGGGGAGCGACATACAGTAGATTTTCAATCGGTGGTTGGACCGCCGGTTGTTTCCTTGATCATCGACGACCAATCGTACGAGGCTTATGTCAACCCCACCGAAGCCGGATTGGAGGTCCTCCTGCGCGGCCAGCGTTATTTGGTAAGCGTCGAAGACGAACGACAGCGACTCCTACGTGAGGTTTCAGGAACAAACGCGGTCCGGAGAGCTGAGATCCAACTCAAATCGCCCATGCCCGGCCTAATTGTGGCTGTCCCTATCGAGGAGGGGCAACAGGTTAACAAAGGCGACAATCTGGTGATCCTCGAGTCAATGAAAATGCAAAACGAAATTAAAGCCCCCAGGGAAGGAAAAGTGACCGGTGTGCGCGTGAATCCAGGCGACAACGTCGATCAGAATCAAGTGCTGGTCGTTATTAATTGATTGGATAGAGTCGGGGAACAAGATGAAGAACAGTGAAAGGGAAATCGAAGCCAAGTTTTACCTGCCCCATCTGGACGACATCCGAAAGCGAGTTCTCGATCGAGGCGGACACTTGCTTGTCCAACGATTGTTCGAACGCAACTTGAGGTTCGACACCCATGACGACCGTCTACGTGCTAATCATGAAGTCTTACGGCTACGTCAGGACAACCGGATAACTCTAACATATAAGCGATCCCACAGCGCCGAAGAACGCACCGAGGCTGAATTGGAAGTAGACGATTTTCACACCGCTGGCAGCTTACTCCAGGCTCTTGGTTACAAAGTAATTTTCATTTATGAAAAATATCGAGAAACCTTCACCATGGATCAGACAAAGGTAATGCTCGATGAATTGCCCTTCGGCTGTTTTGTGGAGATCGAAGGTCCTTCTCTTGTGGAGGTTGAACAAGCAGCGATTTCTTTGGGTCTGGAATGGGAAGACAGGATCAAATCCAGCTATCTGGATTTATTTTATAATCTGCGACAGCACCTCAATCTCCCTTTCACCGATGCAACATTCGACAGCTTTGCCAGTTGTTCCACTATCAAACCAACTGACCTAGGCTTAGACGATTTTCGTCGCATTCACTAAGAGTGAAATATGAGCAAACCCATAGACGACTACACAAAATCCTGGGAAACGCACACACTAGCACCTGCTCTGCAACGCCGACCTGAGCGTAAACCCCATTTCAAAACACCCTCCGGGATCGACATCGAGCGTGTTTATTTACCTACCGACCCTGATCCGGACTATCCAGATAAATTAGGTTTCCCCGGTGAGTATCCTTATACCCGCGGCGTACAGGCGACGATGTACCGAGGTCAGTTGTGGACAATGCGTCAATACGCCGGTTATGCAACAGCCGAGGAGTCCAACCGTCGGTACCGCTATCTACTAGAGCAAGGTCAGACGGGCCTCTCAGTAGCTTTCGACCTGCCAACCCAAATCGGTTATGATGCCGACGACCCAATCGCCTCCGGTGAGGTGGGCAAGGTGGGCGTCTCTATCTCGTGCTTGGACGATATGGCCCAATTGTTAGAGAGCATACCTCTCGATCAAGTGTCTGCCAGCATGACCATCAATGCACCGGCTGCAATCCTACTAGCGATGTACATCGCCGTTGCCAAACGACAGGGAGTTGAAATATCCCGATTAAGAGGTACGATTCAAAACGATATTCTTAAGGAATATATTGCCCGGGGGACGTACATTTTCCCACCTGGTCCCGCCATTCGCCTGATCACCGACGTCCTTAGTTACTGCTACGCGAATGTCCCCCGGTGGAACACGATCTCGATCTCTGGTTATCACATTCGGGAGGCAGGTTCTACTGCGGTCCAGGAGGTTGCCTTCACCCTGGCTAACGCCATCGCCTACGTCCAGGCGGCAATTGATGCGGGTCTTGAGGTGGATGACTTCGCCCCTCAGCTTGCATTTTTCTTCAATGCTCACAGCCATTTTCTCGAGGAGATCGCCAAGTTCCGGGCTGCTCGACGGCTTTGGGCGCGAATAATGCGTGAACGCTTCGGAGCTGAGGATCCGAAATCCTGGCGTTTGCGCTTCCACACTCAGACCGCCGGTTCCACCCTCACCGCTCAGCAACCGGAAAATAACGTCACCCGGGTGGCGCTGCAAGCCCTGGCTGCCGTGTTTGGCGGCACCCAGTCGCTGCATACCAACAGCATGGATGAAGCCCATGGGCTCCCTACTGAAGACGCGGTTAGGGTGGCTCTTCGTACTCAACAGATCATCGCCTTCGAATCTGGTGTGGCAGAGACGATCGATCCGTTAGCCGGCTCGTATATTATCGAACATCTGACCGATGAGATCGAACAACGAGCGCAGGACTATATACAAAAGATCGACGAGATGGGCGGAGCGCTGGCAGCGGTCGAGAACGGTTACATTCAGCGCGAGATCCAGGAGGCTGCCTACCGCACCCAACAGGAGATCGAAAGTGACGAGATGATCGTGGTCGGGGTCAATGCCTTCCACACTGATCTATCCGCAAATCTCAAACGAGTGGAAGTCAATCCCGTCATCGAAAATGCCCAACGCCAGCGATTGGAGCAGGTTCGCCGCCGTCGAGATACTAAACGTTTCGATGATTTGCTCGCCCAGCTATCTCAAGCTGCGGAAGGCGACGAGAACATGATGCCTCTATTCATCGAGTGTGTTGAGGCAGACCTGACCCTAGGTGAAATTTGCCGTCGCCTGCGGGAGGTGTGGGGCGAATACCAACCACCGCTGATATTATAAATAGTGGTTGGTAGAACGCTCAAGGAACCGATCTCACTAGAAATAAATCGTCCATGGTGCCCATGTGAGTTTATGTTTTGGTGCCTATGGTATATTCATCTTCGATCCAACATCGGCTAAGAAAACAAACCAGAGGGAATCATGTCACCGATCAAACGCATCAATCACGTAGCCATCGTCGTTGACGACATCGAAAAAGCTCTACACTTTTGGCGCGACGCGCTCGGACTAGAGGTCACTCATGTCGAGGACGTGCCAGATCAGAAATCTGTAGTCGCCTTTCTCCCCACGGGTTCCTCCGAGGTGGAGCTGGTCAAGCCCACAACTAAGAAAAGTGGCATTGCCCGTTATCTACACAAACGCGGTCCTGGCATCCACCATATCTGTTTAGAGGTGGACGACATCCAGGCTTGTCTGACCAAGTTGCGTGAGCACGGTGTGCGGTTGGTCAATCCCGAGCCGATTATCGGAACAGGCGGGAAACGGATCGCCTTCGTCCACCCAGAGAGCACCCATGGCGTCCTGGTCGAGCTGTATGAGCTTACCCCTCAAGAACCTCAAATCCGTCTGGCGCGCGCCCGCGCACTTGCCGACCGGGCTTTAACCCAAGGGCAGTTAGTGGCAGCAGGAGTTTTAAGTTTCCTGCGCGGTTTGCGTGACTTTCGAGATGCGGAAGTCTTTGACGATGATGAGGAATAGGGACCAACTGAAACACTTTATATCAGCAGAAATTTTGCTGAGGCTGCTACCCGCCGGTAAATTATCTACGCATCAACGACAGCATTCCCTGAGATAACCTGCTGGTACCAACGGGCGCTGCTCTTTAGAACACGCCGTTGGGTTTGGAAATCCACATAGATCAGCCCAAAACGCTTGGAATATCCGTGAGCCCATTCAAAGTTATCCAGTAATGACC
This sequence comes from Anaerolineae bacterium, assembly GCA_030598885.1. GTDB lineage: Bacteria > Chloroflexota > Anaerolineae > Anaerolineales > E44-bin32 > DUEZ01. The sequence continues at coordinate 6,826 of JAUVOZ010000070.1, forward strand.
AAGCGAAATATCCCCGGACAGGTACGCCATCTCTGATTGCCCGAGCAGTGGCAAGCAGGTGCTCTTGAAGATATGTCACCCGTTGCGGATCGTTCACCGCGCCGTCGGCATCAATGTGGTCCGGAAACGCTGCGCCATTCTCGGTTATATACAGCACTGGGAAGCTATAATCACGGTGGATGTCTACAAGTGTATCGAACAGACCTTCAGGGTAGACCTCCCATCCCATTTCAGTCTTAACCAAATTAGGAAATATCACTCTTGGGGCATTATCGCTTTCCGGGATCTCGGTACTGCGCACAACTCCGCGTGTGTAATAGTTCACACCCAAAAAATCTATCGGCACAGCAATAGCTTCCATGTCAGACGGTTGGATGAAATCCAACGGTAACGAATAGTGTTGTACGACATCGTCTGGATAACCTCGCCCCGCCAAAGGATCAAGGTACCAGCGATTGATGATGCCATCTAGTTGCCTGGCAGCGGCTTTATCAGCGTCGCTGTCTGAAGCCGGCACTTGGGGGCCGATATTGAGCACTATTCCTACCTCAGCGCTATCAATATTTTTCTGGATGATAGGAATCGCCCAACCATGCGCCAGAAGCAAGTGATGTGCGGTGGCCAACATTTCACCCAAGTCTTTATGACCGGGAGCATGTCTGCCCTCCAAATAACCAATATAGGCACTTACAAACGGTTCGTTAAAGGTCGCCCAGAATTTCACCCGGTCCCCCAAGTGACGAGTGGCCAGATCGGTGTATTCAGTGAAGGCCAGGGCTGTATCCCGGACAGGCCAACCTCCCTGGTCCTGGAGAGCCTGAGGCAAGTCCCAATGGTAAAGGGTTACTAAGGGCTGGATCCCTGCTTTAAGTAATTCGTCCACTAGCTGGCTGTAGAAATCTAATCCTTTCTGGTTGACGCGACCACGCCCATCAGGTAGCAGTCGGGGCCAGGACATTGAAAATCGGTAAGCGTCCAGACCTAAAGTCTTCATCAAGGAGATGTCTTCTTTCCAAAGGTGGTAATGATCACAAGCAACGTCACCAGTGTCACCGTTCTCAATCATACCTGGCTGATGTGAGAAGTGATCCCATATCGATTCGCCTTTTCCATCCTCGTTCCAAGCGCCTTCAATTTGGTAAGCAGCAGTCGCTGCTCCCCAAATGAAACCCTCGGGAAATTTATCCAGGTCAGCATTCATAGTGCGCTCAGGCATCATCACTACTCCAGTGAAAGGTTAAAATTTCGACAACGGTTTGATATGTTAGTTGAGATGGTTTTGCTTTCCTCCCTCACTGTTCAAGTCCAAAGCCGAAGGGGAACAGGGCTTCTCCTTCTTGAGAGTTATTGACATTCAGTGGCAATTGGTCGTTGCTCCGAGGCCAGGTATATGGTAGTTTGCCGCTGAAGGGGTAATCGCCGAAAAGCACATCCGCTACACCCGCGCCCTCGCTGCCAGGTAACCAGGCAGCGATCAGGGCGTCCATCTCAGAAAGTTGATCCGTAAGCACGAGTGGTCTCCCTGAGATGACGATGACGATTAATTTCTGGCATCGCTCACGAACGCGGTGGATCAAGTCGACATCTGCCTGGAGGAGCGTCAGGTCTGCCAGGTCGCCGATGCCTTCAGCATAGGGCTCTTCGCTGACCACTACTAAGCCGACATCGGCGATCAAGGGATTCCCACTGGTATCCAGGATTCTATCGAATCGGCCAAAACGGTTGTAATTCACCTGCGTATCTGGCGATACAGAAGACTGGATGCCTTCCAAGATGGTCGTTCCGGTCGTTATAGCCCCGGATTTGCCCAACCACTCGATCGTCCAGCCACCAGATTGCAGCCCGACATTATCCGCTCCCTCGCCAGCGACGAAGATCAGCGGTGTATCCTTAGGGATAGGTAGGGTATCGTTTACGTTTTTAAGCAGCACTAATGACTGGCGCACTGCCTGACGCGCCAAATCACGGTGAGCCTGCGAACCGACTGTGCCATTCATAGATGGGTCAGCATAAGGACGCTCGAAGAGGCCCAACATAAATTTGGCACGTAAGATGCGCCGAACAGCATCGTCGATGCGATCGATGGACACATGGCCTTCGTCCACGGCTTCGGTCAGGGCGGTAATGAACGCCTTGTAGTCATACGGCGTCATCACCATGTCGATCCCGGCATTGATCGACTCGACCACAGCGGTGTGATAGTCATTGGAAACCTGATTGACCGCCTCCCAATCGGAGATGATGAAGCCATCGAAGCTCAATTCTTCTTTGAGCACATCGGTGAGTAGGTACCGATGAGAATGCATCTTCGCTCCGTTCCAACTACTGAACGAAGCCATAATTGACAACGCCCCTGCATCTATTGCGGCTCTGTACGGCGGTAGGAAGAGTTCTCGCAGGGTAGCTTCATCCATTTGAGTATCGCCTTGATCGAGCAGGAATGGCTGCATTATCTCCGCGGTCGAGCTACCAAAGGTCGTGCCTCCATCACCGAGGTAGTGTTTGGGTGCCGCCAGTACGAATATCTGCCCCTGCGTCCAACCCTCAGGCGGAGTCTGCAGACCGAGGAAATAGGGTACAGTCAGGCGTGTTACCAGTTCGGTATCTTCGCCATAGCTCTCATAAGTACGTCCCCAACGGATATCTTGCGCGATGGAAACAGCTGGAGCAAAATTCCAATGGATGCCGGTAGCCAGCATTTCCACAGCAGTAGCCTGCCCAATACGATGCATCAGTTCGGGGTCGTTGGCCGCGCCTAAGCCGATGTTGTGCGGGAAGACCGTGGCTCCCTTGAGGTTTGCGTGCCCATGAACTGCGTCAACGCCATAGATCAAGGGGATTCCTAAGCGGGTACCCCTCGCAGCCCGCTGGAATGCCTCAACCATCTCCACCCAGCTCTCGACAGTGTTATTAGAAGG
>JAUVOZ010000206.1 GCA_030598885.1 Anaerolineae bacterium
ACCCGGCTGCCGATCCATTTCTGGGTTGACCCGGTTGGTAGTACTAGCACGTTGGTGTCTGAACGGATTGAAGATTCTGGTCTCAGCACCCCGCCGTCGCTATCATGTTTGCTGCTTGCCGGTTTGCTTTCCGACACACTTGGACTCTCCTCGCCCACGACAACTGAGCGCGACCACCAGGCGGCTGAACGGCTAGGACGCTGGGCTTTTGTTGGCGGAGGGCCGTTGGAGGAAGAGGATATCGAATCTTTTAGCAACCATCTACTCCAAGCAGGTGTCGGTCTTGCAGCCCGTGATCCGGATTCGGTCGTCAGTACTGATTTAAAGGTCTACGATACAGCGAAGAACTGCTTTGGTATCGCTCAGGTGGAAGTGATGAGCCTGATCAAACTTTCTGATCACCTTGAATCGCTCGCTGAATCGTTGAACCGGCTATGTGATCAGCGCGGCCTGGATTTTGCCCTATTAATGGTTACCGATATCGTCGATGGATCCAGTCGCATCCTAATGCAGGGTGCACCATTGGTATTGGATGAATTACCCTACATACGATTGCTGGACGGCACGTTAGACGCTCGTGGTGTAGTTTCCCGCAAGAAGCAATTGTTACCCGTTGTCCTGGCTTTGCTGGAGGAGTAAATGGGGATCTATGAGCGGTTGGCGGTCGTAGAACGCGAGGGCGGCTCGGTGGCCATGGCAACAGTTATTCGAACACACGGATCTGTTCCGAGGCGCCAGGGGAGCAGAATGTTGATCTACCCCGACGGACGCATAGAAGGAACAATTGGTGGTGGCGAATTGGAGAACCGGGTTATCGAAGAGGCGCTCCAGGTATTGAAGGATGGCAAGCCGCGCATCCTGGAATATTCGTTCAGAGATCCTGAGAAGGGTGATGTGGGTGTGTGCGGTGGTGAAATGGAGGTTTTTGTGGAAGCGATCCGGCCTCGCTCAACATTGGTTGTAATCGGCGCAGGACACGTTGGTAAAGCGGTCGCTCATATTGCAAGTTGGTTGGGCTTCCGCGTTGTCGTAGCCGACGACCGTCCGGATTTTGCCACTCCGGGAGCCGTGCCAGGGGCTGATGTCTACCTCTCTTGTGAACTTGGCGAATTACCAGATAAGATGAAGATAAACGAGGAGACATATCTGGTGCTCACTACGCGGGGTGCTTCAGTCGACATTGATGGCCTGCCGGTTTTATTAGACACGCCGGCTGCCTACATCGGCGTGATCGGCTCTCGACGGCGTTGGGAGACCACCGCCCAGAAGTTGTTGGAGAAAGGCATATCGGAAGAGAAGATATCCCGGGTGACATCCCCCATGGGAATTGAATTGAATGCCGAGACTCCGGAGGAGATCGCAGTGAGCATTCTGGCTGAAATAATTATGTTACGCTGTGGTGGGACTGGGGAGGCGATGGCCCATACCCCTATCGCGCGGGTGCATGGCAAGGAAGGTTAGCCCGTAATGTGGGAGCATTATTACACGCCGCATACACTTCAAGCTGCGTTGAATCTGCTTGCTGAACATGGTGACTATGCTCGAATTGTAGCTGGCGCAACGGATTTGATCTTGGAGCTGGAACGGGGTCAGCGGCCGGGGGTGAAAGCGCTCATTGACGTGACCCGCATCCCCAATTTGGATTACATCACACTCGACGAAGAGGGTTGGATACATCTTGGTCCATTGGTGACGCATAACCACGTAGCTGGATCGTCACTGATTGTTGAGCAGGCTTTTACCTTAGCTAGGGCTTGCTGGGGTGTTGGCTCACCTCAAATCCGAAATCGAGGCACGGTGGCAGGCAATCTGGTTACCGCCTCACCGGCTAATGACTCAATCGCACCGCTAATGGCCCTTGAAGCACAAATAACCCTGCGCTCCGTTGATGGAGAGCGGGTGGTTCCATTGAAGGATTTCTATACCGGTGTGCGACGGACGGTCATGCGAACCGACGAAATCCTGGTTGATATTGCGTTTCCCAGAGTTCGGGAGAAGTCCCGAAGCACGTTCATCAAACTTGGATTGCGACGTGCGCAGGCGATCTCAGTCGTCAATGTGGCTGTGGTGGTGGAGATGGAGGGGGTCACGGTAAGACATGCGGCGATAACGCTTGGATCGGTTGCGCCGACAGTTATCCACGCGCCCGAGGCGGAGTCGTTCTTGGTAGGTAAGGAACTTTCACCAACGGTCATCATCGAGGTCGGAGATCGAGCTGCGGCTGAGGCTAAACCGATTGACGATTTGCGCGGCTCGGCGGATTACCGAGCAGAGATGATTCGTGTGTGCACCAAACGAGCGCTGCGAGCCCTGGCAGCCGGAGACGAGCGTAATGGGTACCCAGAGCGTCCAATCATGCTTAGTGGGGCGGAAGAGATGCGGGTGGAAACCACCATTCGGGAATCCTATGAGCATCACACCGGCTTACCAATCGAGACAACAATCAATAACCAACGCTACACCTTCGAAAACGGCTGCCAAAAGACTTTACTCCGCCTCTTGCGCGAAGAGGCCGGTTTGATGGGTACCAAGGAAGGATGTGCAGAGGGAGAGTGCGGCGCCTGCACCGTCTTTCTGGATGGGGTGGCGGTTATGTCGTGCATGGTCCCCGCGCCGCGGGCACATGGGGCCGAGATTGTCACCATTGAAGGATTAGCACATAATGGTCATCTCCATCCAATCCAGCAAGCGTTCATCGATGAAGGGGCTGTCCAATGCGGCTACTGTACCCCGGG
>JAUVOZ010000030.1 GCA_030598885.1 Anaerolineae bacterium
CCTCTGGGTACAAGGAATCTAATCGATCGACGACGATATCCGCGCTTGACAATCCTATGGCCGGGGTTGTAGTAGTAACGGCGATACACTTCATTCCACCCCGCTTTGCCGCCTCAACTCCTGCCACCGAATCCTCAATTACAACACATTGTTCAGGCAGAATACCGATCCGCCGCGCAGCTTCGAGGAACACCGCAGGATCTGGTTTTCCTGGCAGTTCTTTCCCTGACACCGTAGCATCAAATCGATTGCGTATCCCCAGCTCATCAACCAGTAAATCGATGTTAGCACTGGGCGCGGAAGAAGCGATAGCCTGCCGCACACCCCAGGCACTCAAACGCCTCAACCATTGGACAACGCCGGGCATCGGCATCATACGTCCGCGGATCGCTTGGCGGAATGCCTCCTCCTTTCGCCCGGCAATTTCATCAACTTGCTCCGGTGTAGGTGGTTCACCGAGAAGATGCGACAGAATATCGAAGTTATTCATGCCGAAAATATCCTTGAAGATTTCGCGTGAGAAATGGACCCTGTATTCGGAAAGGACCTGCAACCAAGTCTTAAAGTGGAACTCACCGGTGTCCACCAGCACCCCGTCCATATCCCAGAGCACGCCTCGTTCAGTCATCATATTTCCACCTGCCAACCACTCATCCATAGAGTACTCACACACTTCCACCTATACCAGGATACAGGGATCAATCGCCTGCTCCGTAGGCTTCTTGTTCGGTTGCCAAACCAACCTCAGGATAGCAATAGATCAAAAGCTTGATAGCACTAGCCCTGATGAGACGAATTATACCTACAAGCCAACCTGGAAGGACACAGCTATAGCGGGCTGTAATATCACTATTGTAATTAATGGCTTCTATCGCGACGACCCCTCCCATAGCCGGGAAGGGCAACACCCCATGAGTAGCATCATACTCTGGATAGAATAGAACCCCGCTAGCATGAGGAGCTGAGGCATTCAAGACCAACATTGGATAACTGCATGACTATTTATGAAAACCAAGACCTACAAATGGATATCTTCTATCGCAATACGGTTATAATGGAGCCCGCAAAAAAAAGCAGTCGCTAGCTGAGAAAAGGGGAAAATATATAATTGTCCACCGGCTCACACTGACCGACTTCAAGTGACCACTCATCGCTCCATGGAGAAATTGAGGTGAGAAACTTCACTCAACGGCGGATAGACCGATTCTTCGCACTACCCAACGACACAGCCACTAGCCCAGAGGTTGTCCAACACTTCCGCCGCAACTTCCTGGTCAATTTCGGCGACTTAACGATGTGGTTATTTGGTGCGAGCTTCGTATCAGTGAACACCATCCTGCCAGTCTATGCTACCAAACTGACGGATTCTCCCCTTGTCATCGGTCTGATCCCCGCACTTACCGACGCCGGTTGGTTCCTCCCGCAATTGTTCATGGCCCCATACGTGGAACGGCTAACGCGCAAACTGCCGACTATCGCCTGGCTGGGAGCACTGGAGCGGGTGCCTTATCTGGTCCTGGCCCTGGCTGTCCTGTGGCTAAATACCCTTCCCCGTCCGATAGCGGTGGTGATCTTCCTGGTCATAATTGCCTGGAAATCTCTAGCCAGCGGTTTGGTCGCCATGCCCTGGCAGGAGTTAATTGCAACGGCCATCCCCGTTTCACACCGCGGTCGGTTCTTCGGGATCTCGCACCTGACCGGTCATCTATTGGGTGTGGCGGGAGCATCCATGGCAGCAATTATCCTGGCTCGTTTACCATATCCTCGGAACTTCGCCTTGACTTTTTTCATCGGCTTCTTAGGCATAACTCTGTCCTTTGTGTTCTTCATGATGAACATCGAGCCGCAAACAACACAAGCTGCAACCCCTCAAAACAACCACCAGCACTATCTTCAGCGATTGAGCAAAATTCTACGAGGAAATGCCAACTTTCGAACCTACCTACTCAGTCGAGGGCTTACATACTTCGGTGGTATGGCTTACGGATTTATGGCCGTCTATGGTGTTCAACGTTTCGGACTACCCGACGCACAGGCAGCGGTATTTACCGCTATTTTGTTCGCAAGCGGAGTAGCTGGTTACGCATTCTGGGGTCCGATTGGCGACCGTGTGGGACACAAACGTGTATTGGAACTGACTGGTGCTTTCTGGCTTGCCGCCTTACTAATGGCACTAATGGCGCAGTCTGTGGAAGTCTTCTATGCTGTCTTTGCCTTGATGGGTATTAACCGGGCCGGTGGCGTGCTGGGCGACCTTAACATCGCCATGGAATTCGGACCTGAGGTCGAACGACCAACATATATCGGTCTAGCCCGTACAGTGACCGGACCGGTATTATTCCTGGCACCCCTGATGGGTGGCGCTATCCTACAGTTGACGAGCTATCCAGTAATGCTCGGGGTTTCCCTTGTCTTCGCCGTCGCTGGCCTTGTCATACTACGATTTCGAGTCGTTGAACCGCGCGGTTTACCTACTACCACCTCCTTACCTAACGGATCACAGAAGTAAATTGCTCCAACTGACTCACCCCAGATCTCCGCCATGGCCCTGCAAATCCTTTTCTAGCCAATGGTAACCCTACTGCTGACTGGATATCTTCGTACCACCTCACAAGCAATCTCGGACTGGTTGAAGGTAAATAATTCATAATTCTATTTGCATCCTGGGGGTTATACTGATGCCACTCCACCGGTCATTGGCTTTCGCCAACTCCACGATTATCGTGGAAACCTCCGGATCAATCTGGCAGCTGGGTCAACCTGATGGATTTAAAAAAAGTAAGGCGCCGGACCGTTTTGGTGATGGTTCCGGCGCCTGGGGCAGGGTGCCAAGCGGTGCAAACCTGAAATCCCCGCCTTGAGGTTGGTATTGTAGTGATAATAAATGGAAAGTCAAGCGCCGGGACACAGACTTGCGGGTATAGTGTCAATATCTTTTCAGCATCCTGCCGGGAATATGCAGTGGAGTGGAAGGAGGCGAAAAACATGGTCTGCGCTTTGGGGCAAATCGATGCTTTGGTACGTTACTTACCCGGGTTACGGGATCTCTTCGCGTGGCATCAAGTTCAGGGCGTGAACCATCGCGCGATTGAAAACCATCGCCGGTGCATCCGCCTGTACTCGAGGAAAAAGGATTGCGGTTAGTTTAGCATTGTACATGGGCACGAAGTTACTATCCCCCTCAAACATTAGCGCGGCGAAGTCAAACCTCACCCCGCTTTCGATCAGCCCACGCAGCTCATAACCGCCTACCAGAATGTGAACCCAATGTGGAAATGGCTTAGTGTAGCCAGCCCGGGCAGCGATCGACGGACCCAGCCCGGTACGGCTTTCGACGATCACAGCCGCAATCTCGCCCTTCACCAACCACAACTGATCGACGCTCTCCGCTTGCTTGGTGATCTGGTGGAGCGGGTTCATTTCACCATCTTCGATCTCGACATACGATTCAGTGGGTCGATTCAGATAGCTGAATAGGCCTTGTGCACCAGGAGTGACCTGGCCAGTGATACGGTGAGTGGTGGTGTAGACAACCACGTTCATCGGTTTTACAGTACTCCCCTCCACCCAATGGAGGTGGCTCACAAATCTTTGCGCAGTCGGGTCCGTAAGCAGTTCTTGATAATTATTTTAGTCTAGTTGACGATTCTGTTCAACATCTCCTGAGACCTATTCGATCTGGATCTCTATCGCTTCAGCCGTCTTTATTGACAACTGACAACGAATCTATGTCGAAAGTCAGCCTCCTGTCAATCGAATGGCTCACCTTCAGATGCCAAACATGAGAAAATCCATATTGTTGGGTTGCATATTAGTTGGCTTACTAGTTAAACTTTACATGCAGTACTACTCTCTGAGAAAGGTTGGAAAATGCCTACGGTTGAAATCTCTCATATAAGCAAGTCGTTTGGCTCCACGCGAGCTGTAGACGATGTATCTTTCAGGGTTGAAAAGGGTGAGATATTCGGGCTCCTCGGGCCAAACGGCGCCGGCAAAACCACCACCATTCGAATAATACTCGACATCTTCAAACCCGACAGCGGGCAGGTGTCCGTCCTTGATGGATCATTAGATGAGACCAAGAAGAATCGTATTGGCTATCTACCTGAGGAACGCGGATTATACAAGGACCAGAAGCTGGAGACAGTGCTGCTCTACCTAGGCACACTTAAGGGGATGGAGATGAGTGCCGCTAACGAGAGGCTCGGGGAATGGCTGCATCGGTTTGACCTCTACCAGCACCGTCATAAGAAGGTCCAAGAATTGAGTCGGGGCATGCAACAGAAGGCACAGATCATCGCCACACTGCTGCATGAACCGGATTTGATTATAGTAGACGAGCCCTTCTTAGGCCTGGATCCGGTGAACACCCGATTGATCAAAGAAATCATTGAAGAACAACGCTTTGCTGGCCGAACGATCATCATGTCCACCCATCAGATGTACCAAGTCGAGGCGTTGTGTAACCGGATTGTCCTGGTAAACCATGGGCGGACCGTGCTCTACGGCGAGGTTGAGCAGATCAAGCGCGATTTCGCCGGCAACGCGGTGGTGATCGAGGGGCAGGGTGATTTCAGCGATCTGCCGGGGGTGCTTCAGACGCGACGCGAAAACAGCGATTGGCACCTCGCCCTCCAACCTGGCACCAACCCCCAGGATGTGTTCCGCGCCCTGGCTGCCCGGGAGGGAATCAAGATCGAACGTTTCGAGATCGCCGAACCCTCCCTGGACGACATTTTTATTTCGGTGGTGAAGGGCGATGACGAAGTAGAAGGGGTTGATAATGGGTAAGTTATGGCTGGTTGCCAAGCGTGAATTTCTGTTGCGGGTCAGTCGCCGTACGTTTCTGGTGACCACATTTGCCGTACCCCTGGGATTCGCCGCCCTGATAGCCGTGGGCGTGTTTATCGCCATCAAGAGTGCGGAGAAGCGACCTGTTGGCTACGTGGATAATTCCGGGGTGCTCGATCCAGCCATCGTCCCTTCGCTGAACGAAATTGACGACACGGTCGAAATACGTGTCTATCAGGATGTAAGTGTAGCTCAGATTGACCTGGAGTCCGGCGATATTCAGGCTTACTTCGTCCTGCCAGAAGATTACCGGCGTTCCCAACAGGTAGCGGTGTACTACTGGGAGGAAAAGCCCGGCGATGATGCCTGGGAGGCTTTTAATAATTTCCTGCGGGTCAACCTGCTGGCGGGTTTGCCCGAGGACAGGCGACAACGCGTCCTAGAAGAGCCGGAATGGACCGTTCGATCAGTCGATGGTCGTCGCCAGGTCACCGCTGGTATTGGAATATTGAATCTGATTCTCCCTTTCATTGCCAGCTTCATCTTCTACCTATCGGTGATGACCTCCGGGGGGTACCTGCTTCAGGCTATAGCTGATGAAAAGGAAAACCGGACGATAGAGGTCATGGTGACTTCGTTGACGCCGGAGCAGTTGATTGGTGGTAAAACCGCCGGCTTACTGGCGGTGGTGCTGACCCAACTCACGGTCTGGATAATAACCATCGTCATCGCCCTCATCACCGCGGCGACGATGTTGGAATCGTTCCCGACCCTCAGCGTGCCTTGGTCCTTCCTTTTAGTGGTAGCGCTGTACCTCCTACCCACCTTTGTGCTCATCGCCGGGATCATGACTGCCATCGGTGTAATGGTGACGGAGGCAAAACAGGGGAATCAGATCGCCGGGGTGATAAATTTGGCGTTCATGGCACCCTGGTTCCTCAGTGCCATGATCTTTACCAATCCGGACCATCCGGTCCTAGTAATTCTTACAATGATTCCTTTCTCGGCTTTCCTAACTACAGCCATGCGGTGGAGTATAACCGCGATTCCAGCTTGGCAGCTTATTGTGAGTTGGCTGCTGCTGGTTGCTTCGGCTGGCTTCAGCCTCTGGGGTTCTGCCAGGATATTTCGTCTGGGAATGCTGCGCTATGGTAAGCAGTTCAGTCTACGCACAGCCCTGGGGGCTCTTCGCAATCGCCGTTCCTGGATCAAATCCGGGGGGCGTCCATCGGAGGTCAGCTAAGATGCGCAACATCCTACTGGTAATAAAACACGAAATTCGAACTACTATTGGGAAACGTTCTTTCTGGATAATGACTTTTATGTTTCCGGTTCTGATAGTTGCGCTCTCCTTCGGATCGCAGTTACTGGCGGAGAAATCCTTCGCTAACGAAGAAGTAGCAGGGGTTCTCCGATCTGAAGCGGCGGCAATAACCGGTCTCGTGGACGAAGCGGGATTGATACTCCACCTTCCTCCAGATGTACCGGCCAAATTGCTGCAGACATTCCCCAACCAAGCATCAGCGCAGATTGCGTTAGAGGCGAATGAATTGGACCGGTATTACCTCATCCCGGAGGACTTTCGTCAGACAGGAGAGGTGATCCTCGTGGTCAGCGACTATTCTCCCCTTGCCAATCTGTCTTCGAATACCCTCTTCAAGTACATCATCGATGCTAACCTCATCGGAGACGATGCTCTAGCTCGCCTCATGATCGACCCGACGCCAAATGAAGTCTTCTACCCTCAAGCTGTAGATGTTCAGGCTGAGGACGACAACGGGGTGACATCTTTCCTGGTCCCCTACACCACGATGATGCTGTTCTTCATGCTCATTTCCATGACTGGTAATATGATGCTCACCAGCGTTACCAAAGAAAAAGAGAATCGCACAATGGAGGTATTGCTTCTCAGCCTCCGTCCGCGAGAGTTAATGGCGGGCAAGCTACTCGGATTGGAGATAGTAGCGCTCCTCCAGATGAGTATCTGGCTTGGCGGGGGCCTTCTGGCACAAGGTGGTGGTGGGCAGGTATTGAGATCCTCCCTTGCTGCCCTCACACCGAGCTTCGTTCTATGGGCTCTCGCCTACCTCATGTTCGGTTACCTCCTATACGCATCTATCCTGGGTGCGCTGGGTTCACTGGCACCTACAGCTCGAGAAGGCGCCCAATTTTCGTTCTTAGTCATGCTACCACTATTCATCCCGCTAATACTAAACACCATCTTTGTCGAATCCCCCAATGGAGGCTTGGCAACTTTCTTGAGCCTGTTCCCTCTATCAGCGCCTACTTCAATGGTAACCCGATTGGTAAGCGATGCGGTTCCTGCCTGGCAGCCAATTGTAGGGTTGGTCGGGTTAGCGGTAACGACATTCTTCTTTATTTCTCTTGCCGCGCGTTTCTTCCGCGCCGACACGCTTCTATCCAGCGCCAGCCTCACCCGTCAAAGGTTATTAGGAGCTTTACTCGGAAAGGAAAATCAGGAAGGACGTCCTTCACGGCTCCGTTAGCACACAATTGTCAAAAGGCGGAAGGTAATATCCTCGGCCGCCACACCAGACACCGGCTGAAAATCCGCTGTCCCTATAAACCCCTTGGAACTGGTTCAGGTTGTCCAACATCTTCCATTCAAACGAAATACCATCATCCCATGGTTCCCCAAAGGTTCCGATCACACCTTTCCCATCTTCGCGTACGGCGCCATCGACCAACATCAAATATCCTTTATGATTGTACAGAAATCCGAAGATATTCCCCTCCGATGATTGAGCAAGACCCATCGATACAATTTTCTCTGTCCCTTGTACAGTTGGATCCTGTAACAACCATTCCCCACTCCAGTCATCTGCACCACGGGTGACCTCATCCTCGACCATGATCAGAACCCACAATCGACTCACGACTACTCCTGATGAATCAAGCAACTTCCAATGACCTAGAAATGTGCCTGGTTCGTCAGGAGCTTTAAGGAAGAGCGGAATATCAACAACATCCCCCTGTTCCACCTGCCACATCGGATTTGCCCATAAGCTATCTCCCAAGATGGGCTGGGGCGATAATCCCAGCGGGAAAAACAGTGCCACAGCTGAATCTGGTCCACTCATTTGGTCGCCATATGAAAAAACCAAATCATATTCATAGCTCAGCCAGGGACAGGTACCGGTATTCTTCAAACGCCAGATCTTAAAGAAAATTTCTCCAGGACTTAATACTGTACCATCAGGAATGGCGACGTCACCCAAGAATTCCGCCTGATTGCACAAGTCAATTGTTGGTGTTGTTGATGACCTCAGGGTGGGGCCAGACTCCTGGGTAGGTGAGGTTATGGTGATTGTGCCCGTCGGCATTGCACTCGGCTTGGAGGTGAAGGAAGGTGTGGGTTGAACGCTTATCGCACTGGTGGGAATTTCTTGGGCCGGCACTCCGGTCGGCTGTAGGGGTGAAGTATGGGTGAGAGTCGGCCTCAGCGAGGGTTGTTGCGTTGTGCAAGCTGCTACCAACATAACGGCAGTCAACGCAAAACTAACGTACAACCACGATCTATCGATTCTCATTGAAGATCTCCTTCACTACCAAAGCATAATCAGATGCAAGGACCCTCTATACATAGTATAAAGAAACCCAGAGAAAATTAAACCCGATGGGTCTCAACCTATTCTCCTGAATGAGGTTATCTTTTCAAAGACCCGTCGGGTTTAGATTCTATCAGACATGAGCTAAGAACTGGCGCGGATGGTAAATCCGGCAACAACTATTCGACCGGATTTAGGATCCGGCCCACAAACAATATCGTGCCGGTCTGGAGATCACGGATCATGTAGATGAAGGGTCGATCAATCGTCACCTCGACCGCAGGAGTCGGAGCTATAGATACGGGCATAATCACCGCGGTTGCGGCAGTCGCCTCAGTTCCTTCTTCGTCCACTGAGATAAACGCTTTATGCACAACCTCGCTGATAAAAAGCTCTCGTGTGCCGGTCATCCCTGAGAAATCCGCGTCACCGAAGGCGTTCGGCATGCCCATCTCGATGAGCTTATCACTCAACTGGAAGCTCGATTCATATTCAAACTTGGGCATCGTGAGCGCTACGTCTCGCATCTCAAGGGTCTGCAAGATATCTGACAAAAACTCACTGCTTAGGGAGTCTTCAAATACCTCAAAGTAGTCAACCCTTGGAAGCAGGACAACCATAGCCATCTCACCACCAACATAGGGTAACGCGACAGCCTGATATCCCTCACCTTCGGCGTATCCTAGCATCTTCGACTGCGACATCATCGGCACGCTAACCTGTTCTCCCCCCAACAGGTTGAAGTCACCATCGCGTGTCTGCCCCTCTTCGAAAGGATAGAACCATCCAGCATTGAAGTAAATCGCATTCGCCAGGACCAGCTTGGTCACTGGATCAATCGCACCCTGCGGGATCAGGTCCTTGATCCTCTCTTCTGTCTGGTCGCTGACCCAGTGGTTGATAATCTGCCGCGCCTCTTCCGGTGCCTCCATATAATCAACCAGACGCAAACCGGCGCCATAGTTCAATGCTAGTACATCTAGAAACTCTGGTAGGAAGTCGTAACCACGCTGACCCCAGATGGAATTGGCGATGTTCAAGCGGAAAGCTTCCCCTAATTGCTCATCAACGTCTTCACCAAGACTGGCAAGTTCAAGATCGACCATATTGAAAGCCGGATGCAGATGGCTTTGAGATAAGGTGAAGTGCAGTGTATCCGCCATCTGATGTTCTGTCTCACCGCGAGATCCGGCATAGGTCATCGCCAGCGCTAACGAAATGCTGTATGGCGAAAAAATCAGGTTTCCTTCTTCCCCACGCAGGGTCTGATATAGGTCGAGCGCAAAAGCAGTGTTTCCCTCGACCAACTCTTTGAGATCGGCAGTGTCCACATGTGGTGAGACGACTCGTTCAACATCGGAATGCGCCACCATAGCCTCTGCCGACGGTTGGGTACAGCTAACCAAGGGCAGAGCCATTATCGTTGCCAGGAACATAACCATTGAAATGCGTTTACGTATAGGAAACCTCATCGTCTAACACTCCTTTTATTCACCTGCATTTTGGGTAACGCTGACCCAACTGGCAATGTGGCTTGAGACCCACTGCGATCGCCGACTGGGAAAACCCGACCGAGTGCCATGTTGGTGGGTTACCAACATTACAATCAACAGACGATATAATATTCTTAAAGGTTCCCAAGATCATGTAAACATTTAGGAGGATTAATTTATTTCCGCTGCAATCATGGTTGAATCTCGACCACCACCCCATCCTCAGCCCAATAATAGAGTCCTTCAGCCGCATCTAGATCTAGAATGATACAACCGTAAGAGGCTGGTCGGCCCAGAACATTTCCCCACAACCGCACACCATTTGAAAGCAGCGGTAGACCATGGATCCCATTGATGAAACCCGGTGACGCTTCATAAATTCCCAGGAAGTGTGGCATCCACAGATCCCATCGTGATCCATAAGCATTCACATAGCGCCATTGGACTTGGAAAATACCGGGCAAAGTAGGTGAACTAGACATCCCCGTGCTGATAACGTGTTCCCGGGATAATTCCCCATCCTGATATATCCACATGCGCTGTTGGCTGATGCTGATGACGATGCGCTTGTTCACCACTGCTGGCAGGGTCAGCATGCTGTCCGCTGGCGGTATGGTTATCGTCTCTCCTACAACCAATCCCCTGGCGGCTACCGTCGGGTTGAACTCAAATATTTTCCAATAAGGCATCCCGAAATGGAAGCTGATCGTCGCCATCGTATCGGTGGGTAGGACGACGTAGGCTGTAGGTCGATAGGTAATTTGGAGGGTTTCTGTGTCCTCGCCATCTAAGCTCTTCCTCGCTACAGCCAATGCCTGCTCACCGTCGAAGAAGCGCTCCGCGCCCAAGTTGGCTTCCAGAATTTTCAGATATGCTGATAACAAGTTGTCATCCAATGCGACATTGAATTCGTCCATGCCGCGCTCGACGCGCAGCCAAGAGGCGATCTCCTGTCGAGTTGGTACCCAATTGAATCGTTCACTAGTCACGGGGTCGTAGGCGCCAATCGTCATCCCCGAACCAAGCAAGCGCTCGGCTTCGGTGGCAGTCGCTGAGACCTCGATGATGGCTGGCACAACCGGTTCCATCACCAATGGTACGAAACGATAATCCAACATCACCGCGGCCGGATCAGCAGAGAGGAGACTCAAGCTGGCCTCAAGGTCTAAATATTTTCCAACCTGGCCGATGGTCGGAACAACCTCACCACCCTCTAAAACCAGAGTGCCCTCCACTGGGTGCACGTCAACCCGTGCCCTCCATGCTTCCAACCCAGCTCGGGCGGCAATTGGATCAAGGATGACCCACGGGGTGACCTCCCCGCCGTACATCAATGTATTGATTATATGAGTCACCCCGGCAATAATCCCCTGGTTGCGACCTATACTATAAGCCTGCTCTGCGTTGGCTAGGGCGTCAACCCGTAGACCGAACTCGGACGGCATCACGACCCACGAGCGAGCAAGCTCGGTAGTATCGACGGCCGTGATGCGGTAATCCACATTCCACACCCGGTCTATCTTTGCGACCGCCTCATGGACGGTCAGGCCCTGTACCTGTACCCCACCAACCTGCACCCCTGGCAGGATGATCCCAAAGATTTGGAAATAAGCATACACACACAACACAATAATTACTGGTAGCATTGCCAAGACCACCAACCCAGCGCTTATCCCAAAGGCAGCCTTCAACCGCCTTGGCTTTCCACGCCTAACTGGACGTCTTGTAGCAACAGCTCTTGTTCGGATCACTTGGGTCGTTTCCACAATCACCTGCCCAATCATCGTTTGAGGGCTACTGTCGGCTATCTGCTGTCACCATGGTGGGGATAATCTCGTCAGGTTCAGATCCCTCGCAAAGCGACTCGCCGGGTCTTAGCCTCCTCCGAATCTACTTCACACCCCTGCGCATTGGGTTGCAACAAACCTGCCAAGCTCCTGCGAGCAACAAACACTACATTAATAAAAATCTCGGTCGGTATGTTAGTGCGTCACCTATAAGTTAATCGGATCTCCAAGCTAGACTCTAAACCCGAAGGGTCTCTATGGATTCCAATAAATAATATATATTCATCAAAGACCCTTCGGGTTTAGAGAATAAAAGCTCACCCCAAGAACGGGCATGGTTAAATTTACCTGTGTCATCGGATGATAATGGTTGGGAAGGTGGTAAATATGGATATGGGAATATAAATTTTGTTCAGCCCCCAAACCCGGATTGGTGCAATCGCTCGGCAGCCTCAATTGTCAACGGAATGGTGACCGACACTCGCGTGCCTCGACCCATGGTTGAAGCAATCCGCAGCACGCCGTTTACCAGTTCAGCGCGCTCGCGTAGATTGACCATCCCCATACTGCCACGCTGGTCATAGCCAGACTCTACCGCTGAAACGTCGAATCCTACACCGTCGTCCTCCACCTCAAGTTCCAGCAGGTCTCCACTGGGTTTTAAACGAACCCAGATGTGGTCGGCCTGGGCGTGTTTGCGAGCATTGTTGACGGCCTCTTCAACAATAAAGAAAATCACACCTTGTTTGCCAACCTCCATTTCCTCCACTAAACCTAGTGGTGCCTGGATGATCACATTCTGGTCGTGATTCTCGAGCATCTTCTCCGATAATTGCTCAAGCGCCGCTATAAGGCCCTCTGACTCCAGGATCAACGGACGTAAGGTAAACAGCATTTGCCGAATTTCTTTTGTGGTTCGGCGCGCCAACTCCTCAATCTTGAACAGCTCTTCCGCCGCTGCGTCGACGTCGCGGGTTATCAGCCTGCGGGCGAAATTGACCCGCATGGCGATCGCCCCGATTGACTGAGTGGGACCGTCATGCAAATTACGCGCCAGCTTCCTGCGCTCCTCTTCATGAATCTCTGCGATGCGCTCTTTTTCCTGCTCCAGATCGCTATACAACTGAGCATTCTGCAGAGCGACTCTCGCTTGCTGGGCAATCGCCTGCAGAAGTTCC
This sequence comes from Anaerolineae bacterium, assembly GCA_030598885.1. Classification (GTDB taxonomy): domain Bacteria; phylum Chloroflexota; class Anaerolineae; order Anaerolineales; family E44-bin32; genus DUEZ01. Next base: position 12,819 of record JAUVOZ010000030.1, read on the forward strand.
AACCGTTCGTCGGTGATAAAACCCGGCTCTGGGTGACCGAAAAGCAGCAGCCCATAGATCCCCAACCCGACAACTAGCGGGATGCACACAGCAACATCACAGGAATGGATGGCAACCAACCGCCGCAGTTCAGGGTCGGTAGAAGGATTTTGGCAAATGCTTACATCACCGCTGGCGAGTGCCTCTTCGATCACTCCCCGCTCGCCGGCGAACTCAGCGCGCATGTCGGAGGGAGTCAGACCTCGGGCGGATGCCACATAGAGCCGATCTTCAGTGAACAGCATCAGCGCACATACCAGCCGATTGTCCACCGAGCCTGACTCCGAGAGCGCGCTGGCAGCCAAGTCAAGCGTCATCTCCAGGACACGCTCATAGTTCAACGTCGCGTTGAGTGAAGCGATCATACGCAACAACGAACGAAGCCGCTCCAACTGTTGTTCGAGTGCTCGTTCGCGATAACTACTCATGCTACGCTCTGGCTCCTCACTAGAATTATCCTTGGGTGGTTTACCCCGAAAGCGATCTCTCAACCATCCCAAGATCGGTAACGCTAAAAGCATAAGACCAAGATCAGCCACCAGTCCTACTCGCGGCCCAGCTTCAATGGTGATGCAGCTGAGAACCTGGACAATATCAATCATGTACACGATCCTCATTACTTTCGGGCGATCTTACCTGGTCAAACCCTTATCAAAACCCTGAGCGAAAATCGCGCCTTATCCCGTACCCGCCGGTACTGCCCTCTCATCAGCCGATGGACACCAGACTGCAGGCGCGTGGCACTTATTAGTATGCAACGAATTCCCAGAGAGGCAAGTTTACAATCTGCCTACAAATACCATCCGTTGGATATGCTGTATTGAAGCAAGTAGTCGACCACCACTCACCCGAAGATCGATAAAAAGGTCGTAGATTCAGGGAAAGAATATCTATTCTTAAGTTTTCCAGCTTACACAAATGTTAATTTTGACTTGGCAACTCGGAGGCCAACACTTCCATCATCGCTCATAGCAAATATAACCCACCAGCTTTTCCACATGATTGCACTGAACTACGCCATGTTTACGGTGCTTCCAAACCATGCTCTTCAAGGAAGGTATTATCTGATAGAAGTTTCTGTGTCAACCCATCAGAGACCACCTCCCCTTGGTCAATAACAATTGTCCTTTGGAACAATTCAGACACCATGCGCATGTCGTGGGTTGAAACCAACATCGTCTGAGGCAAATCATGCAGCAGGTTGATCAAACCCCGGCGTGAGCGCGGGTCAAGACCGGCAGTTGGTTCGTCGAGTATCAGTATTTCAGGAACCATCGCCAGCACCGTAGCGATCGCCACTCGCTTCTTCTCCCCGTTGCTAAGATGATGTGATACCCTGTCTTCAAAGTTCTCCAAACCCACCGCTTCCAGCGCTTGCGCAACCCGGTCCCTTATCTCTACCTCCAACAAACCCATATAGAGTGGCCCAAAGGCAATATCCTCGAACACCGTAGGCGAGAAAAGTTGGTCGTCTGGATCCTCGAAGACCAACCCCACTGATACCCGTACCTTTCCCAGGGTATCATCTTTCACCGACACTCCGCACACGATAACCTCGCCACGGCCGCGCAGTATCCCATTGAGATGCAACAGCAGGGTGGATTTCCCCGCGCCGTTGGGGCCCACAAGGGCCACTTTCTCACCTGGCGAGACATATAGATTGACACCACGTAAGGCAATGTGTCCATCTGGATATGAAAAATGCAGGTCATTCACTTCAATCGTGTGATGCATCGGATTTCTTATCCTTGCTGAAAAAGCTGTCGCCAGCAGGAAAGGCGGGGTAGTTCCCTTTTTCGCGCTTGAGCGTTCTTCAGCTCAGTCATTACTGTATTAGAGCAACAACGAGAGGTGTCGCGAGAACCATCACAACAACGGCCAGTGCGACCCAATCGAAAGTCATCATTCGAAACCGATCCAGAGTACGAATATGTCCGTCATAACCGCGCGAAAGCATGGCAGCATATACACGTTCGCTCCGTTCCAAAGCGCGCAGGAAGAGACTACCCACCATCATGCCAGCCACCTGTCCTTGCCAGACAATGGGTGGTCTGGGACTTTTAGGGACGCGAGCGCTGCGGGCGGATCGCGCACGCAACATGCGCAGTGCCTCGTCGGCCAACACAAACAGATAACGGTACATGAATCCAATGGTGGCGACAAGGAGTCGTGGAAAACGAAGCACACCCAACGCCCATAATAAATCCGGAAATCGAGTCGTTGCCGTCAACAGGACAGCCGCCTGGACAGCTAACCAACTCCGGGCCAAGATGCTGGTGAATCGGATCACACCCGGCTCTGAGATCGTCCAACCCAGACCAGGTATGCGGAATAATACCGAGCCCGGTGTAGTGAAGGGGATAGCCAGCGCGGCTAGAACAAAGGGTAGAGCCACAAATGAGCGCCGAACAGCGAACATGGGGCCAAGACGCGTCAGCCAGGCTACCGCCAGGATCAATACCAAGAAGCAACCAAAAGTCCACCATACTCCGGTTGGGGTCAGGCTGACCGTCAGGATAAAAGAAAAAGTTGCCACCACCTTGACCCTAGGATCAAGGAGATGGACAACACTCAACCGGTGGCGGTACTGATCGGCGATATCAAAATGCAATCGTTAATTCCCCGCGGCTTCGCGTCGAAACGTGGTTCGGCCTACGATCCATGCTATTCCGAACACGATTAATGTGCCTACAAAGACGGCAAGGATTGTGGTTGTTGTCTCATTGGTAATGAATGGCACTGTGTAATCGGGAAGTACCTCATACAATGGGTCCAGACTCCGACTCAGGAACCCCTCCGCTTCAGCTACAAATTCAAGTCCGTCTGGGCTCGGGGAAGCCAAGGGCGAGAAAATGGCGACAATCAAAGCTACAATCAACCCGATAGCCAGGAAAGAAGCCCTTTTCCGCCCCGGCGCGGTCTCACCAACTGCCAATACTTCCGGTCGGGTGACTTGAAGGAGAGCAATGGC